>JAEWOP010000019.1 GCA_023399635.1 Pseudomonadota bacterium | reverse complement strand
TCGATACCGACGACGACGATCGGGAGAATGAAGGCGACCTCATCGTCGCTGCCGTCCATTGCACGGCTGAGAAGATGGCGTTCATCGTCCGCCACACCTCGGGCATTGTTTGCGCCCCCATGCCGCGCGAAGAAGCAAAGCGACTGAACCTCAATGCAATGGTGGCGGAGAATGATTCCGCCCATACCACTGCCTTCACCGTGACCGTCGACTTCAAGCATGGGACGACCACCGGGATATCTGCCGACGCCCGGACGCTGACGGTTCGTAACCTCGCCAATCCCAATGCCGGACCTGCCGATTTCGTCCGTCCCGGCCATATCTTCCCGCTTATCGCGCGCGAAGGTGGGGTCCTGATGCGCTCCGGCCATACGGAAGCCGCCGTAGACCTCTGCAAGCTCGCCGGCTTGCCGCCAGTCGGCGTCATCTGCGAACTGGTCAATGACAATGGCAGCGTCATGCGCGGCCCGCAGGTTGCGACCTTCGCGGAGACACATGGGCTCAAGCAGGTATCGGTTGCCGATCTCATTGCCTACCGGCAGCGCAAGGAAACCCTGATCGAGTTGCAGTCGCAATTCGAGGTGGAGACCCCCCAAGGAAAAGCCAAAGGCCACGCCTATTCCCTGCCGTGGGATCCGATGCAGCATGTCGCCATCATCTTCGGCGACATCCGGGACGGGATCGACATTCCGGTGCGCCTGCACCTGGAAAATGTCGCCGACGATGTCTTCGGCCTGCGTCGTCTTGTAGACGGCTACATGAAGAAGATTGCCGAAGAAGGCCGGGGTGTCATCATCTACCTGCGCGAGGGGTCTGTCGGGGTCGGCCAGAAGGATCATGGACGGCGACTACGCCAGGACCAGGAGGCTCACGAAGAGGCCCAGGCGCGCGAAAGCGAGTGGCTTGAAATCGGCCTTGGCGCGCAGATCCTCAAGGACCTAGGCGTCAGCTCGATCAAGCTCCTGACCCGCAGCGAACGGCACTATGTCGGACTTGAAGGCTTCGGCATCCGCATTGCAGAAACCGTGATCTGCTGACCTGCCGCGGCTTGACGATCAGCCGCGCCAACCATCCATGAAATTGACCCGCTCTACGCCGGCAAACCTGGCGACGCGCACCAGTTCTGCTTCCAGCTTCTCCAGCCGGCCGCTCGACGCCCGCACGCCCGGCTCCAGCCATAGGCGCCGGACATCGAGGCATGAAGCCTTTCGATCAGCCTTCATGTCGATGCGGCCGATCATCCTGTCTGCCTCGATCAGCGGAAAAACGTAGTAGCCATATTGCCGCTGCGGCTCTGGCACGAAGATCTCGATCCGGTAGTTGAAGTTGAAGAGCCTGTCAGCGCGGTTACGGTCGCGCAGCAGTGGGTCGAAGGGGCTCAGAACCCGAACCCGGGCCGGCGGTTCGGGAATTTCTCCCAGACGATCGGGGAAGCCTTGGAACGCATAGGCAGCACGCGGCCTGCTGCCATTGGCGCTCTCAACAACCACCTCAACCAGTTCGTCCCGGTGCGCGTCCACCCATTCCTTTGCTTCCTGGGGCGTGACGAGGGCCCAGAAGGCTGCGATCTCGCCATGGGTCGCAAAGCCGAGGCGCTGGAGGGCACCGCGGCAAGCCCAATCGAGGAACTCTTCGTGATCGACTTCCGGCTCATAGTGATGGCGCGGAAGCACCCGGTCCGTCAGGTCATAGATCTTCTGGAAATTGACCCTGCTGGAAATCGCCAGCTTGCCGGTGTGCCAGTAGTATTCCAGCGCGGTCTTGTTCGGGTGCCAGTTCCACCAGCCGCCCGACTTGTGATCATCGACCTTCATCTCGCGGGACATGATCGGTCCATAATCCACGATCCGCTGGTAGGTCTCCTCGAAAGCCTTGTCGAAGTCTTCGCCCTGCCATTTTCGCCAGCGCTCGCCAATCACTGCCTCACGGCGGCGGAAGCGGTGTTTCCAGTAGCGGAAGAAGGCGGACGGAATCACGGATGCATCGTGGGTCCAGTGCTCGAAAAGCTCACGATCCTTCTCGAGCAGCTGCTGCAGGTGCTCTCGCCTGTACGTCTGGCTGCGGGAAAAGAGGATCATGTGATGGGCACGGTCGACAGTGGCGATGCTGTCGATCTGGACAAAGCCCAGCTTGTTGATCAGGTCCAGCAGCGCGACCTTATCAAGACTGCGGGAAGGCGGGCTGGAAAGCCCCTGCCGCTCCAGGAATATGCGCCGTGCCTGCTCATTCGGGAGAAGAATCGCCATGAGCCTGAGAGTAGGATGAAGACCTCACCTCCGCAATGTTCATGTTTCGTTTTGCATTCCCCTCTCCTTGCCGGCGGTTTATAGCAGCCGTGGAACATGAGGGACTGGCGTGGACATCCGTTTTGAAGACGCGGCGGCAAGCTTCGAAGGTCGTTTGGCCGTTGCTCCGGTGACGCTCGCCCTGACCGAGAGGCGTATCGGCATCATCGGTCTGAACGGTTCCGGCAAGACCACATTCGCTCGAATGATCAATGGACTTGTTGCGCCGACCCAGGGACGTGTGCGCGTCAACGGTGCCGACACGGTGAACGATGGCAATCTCGTTCGTAGCCAGGTCGGCTTCATCTTCCAGAACCCGCAAAACCAGATCATCCTGCCTATCCTGCGCGAGGACATCGCACTGGGCTTAAAGCGCCGGAAGATGCCGGCTGCTGCAGTCGATTCCGCTGTAACAAAAATCCTGCAGCGCTTTGGCATCGAACATCTGGCCGAGAGGCGGGCGCACGAGCTATCCGGGGGCGAACTGCAACTTGCGGCACTTGCATCCGTGCTGGTGACGGAGCCGAAGGTCGTCATCCTGGACGAACCGACAAACCAGCTCGACCTGCGCAACCGGACGCTGGTTCAACGGACACTTAACGGGCTGGACGAACATCTCATCGTCATCAGCCATGATCTGGATCTCGTCGCAGATTTCGATCGGGTGCTGGTTTTCCATCAGGGGACACTGCTGAAGGACGCGTCGCCAGAGGATGCAATCGCCGCCTATCGCGAGGTTGCTGGCCAATGAATTCGCTCTATGTTCCAGGCAACAGCTATCTTAACCGGCTTTCGCCGCGCCTGAAGCTTCTCCTGCTGCTTGCGGCCAGCATAGCCATGTTCCTCTTCCCGTCGCCCGCCTTCCTGGCACTTGCGACGTTTGCTGCGACCCTCACCTATGCCTCCATCGGATTGACGTGGCGGCAGAGCTGGATCCGGCTGCGGCCCGTGTTCCTGACGATCGCCGTTGTTGCGCTCGCAACCATGCTGCTCGCCTCACCCGAGGAAGGCATAGCCGTTCTCTTGCGGCTGACCACGCTCATGCTCCTTGCTGCAGCAGTGACAGCCACCACGCCGGTCAGCGCCTTCATCGACGAGGTCACGCTTGCAGCCACGCCGCTCGAAAGGCTCGGATTGCTCAAGGCGTCGGACATCGGCCTTGCGGTGGGGCTGGTCATCCGCTTCGTGCCGGAGGTGATTTCCCGCTACCACGGACTGCGGCAGGCACATCAGGCACGCGGGATCAAGGTGCGGCCGACGACCATGATCGTGCCACTGATCATCCAGACGTTGAAGTCTGCGGACGAGATCGCGGCGGCGATTGACGCCCGCGGTATCCGTGGGCAGAACTAGCGCCATCTTTCCAAGAGGGACCCTCATGAACACTCGCGACCTCGTCCTCGCCGCGCTCTTTGCGGCCATCATCGTGGCTCTGGGGCTCCTGCCCCCGATCATGCTCGGCTTCATCCCTGTGCCGATCACGGCGCAGTCGATGGGCGTGATGCTGGCCGGCGTCATTCTCGGCGCGCGCCGCGGCACGGTCGCCGTCCTGCTCGTGCTGTTGCTGGCCGCGATCGGCCTGCCGGTGCTGTCCGGCGGTCGCGGCGGACTTGCGGTGTTTGCCGCGCCGACGACGGGCTACCTGATCGGCTGGGTATTTGCCGCCTTTACCAGCGGACTGATCGCTGAACGGCTGGTGAGGCCTTCGCAGACTGCCTTGATCCAGACGATCGGCTTCTTTGCGGCCGCGCTCGCAGGCGGCGTGGTGGTGCTCTATGCTTTCGGCATCACCTATCTGGCGATCGTTACCGGCATCGGCTTCAGCAAAGCCTTCCTTGGCTCCATGGCTTTCATTCCGGGCGACATGCTCAAGGCGGTGATCGCGGCACTTGCCGGGCGTGCGGTCATGGTCGGTTATCCCCTGCTGCCTGCAAGGACCTGATCAGTCGAGGAACTGATAGAGCCAGTCGCGCAGATCCTCCGGCAGCGCGACCGGCTCCTTCTTGTCGCGGTCGCAGGCCGTCCACACGATCTCGATCTCGGCAACCTCTTCGGACCCGCGCATCATGCGTACGAGGAAGCCGGCCGACTTGCCCCCGATCTTGCTG
>JAEWOP010000241.1 GCA_023399635.1 Pseudomonadota bacterium | reverse complement strand
GTGGCGGGCTGTTTTGCGATGTGACCAATAACGGCCTGATGGTCGATATCGACCGGGCACCCTGGCGTCGCAAACCGGTGCACCGTGTGTTCGTCCTCACCCACCGCATCCCTGCGACGCATATTCCGCCGAAGACCCCGTCCCGCGTCCAGCCGGCGCACCTGACGGCCGAACAGAAACGCCGGATCAAGGAACTGGATCGACTGTTTCGCGCAGCCATCAAGGCAGAGACTGGCGCAACGCGGGTCAAGGTCACCTCCACCGAAGTCTTCATTATCCGCCCCGCCGATTCCGGCTGGACGTGGTGCGGCGCGCGCGATGGCGTCGTCGACAGCCTTCTCAAGCTTCAGCAGCATAGCTGGATTGGCGGCAACACCGATGCGGCCGCGGCCTACCGCGCGACGATGGGTTACTGACCAGCGCTGAGGAGCATCTCCGTATTACGGCAATTATTGCTGCCAGTACCTGCCAACCGCCAGACCATGATGATCTGGCATCGCTGCGGGGCTCTCAAGCTCTCCGCCGCCGGTTACCATGTCCCCCAACTTCACCAATTCGAACGGAGATCACTCCATGACCAAGAACGTCCTGTTCTACCCACGCCATTCTGACGGATACCATGACCATGCCTGCCTGGAAACGCAGCTCTACTACGGGCACCGCTTCATCAAGGAGAATGGCTGGACCTTCGCAAAGTCCTATAATGACGAGGATATCGGCGAAGTCGTCTTCATGGCGCAGCCCGGCGTGCGCAAGCTGTTCGCCCATATCGAGCGCGAATCGGTCGATATCGTCCTCTGCCACACGCTGGACCGGTTGTGCTCGCGATTTGATATCGCCAGCCGGCTGTTGAGCGAACTCGCGCGCAAGGGCATCGAACTCTGGGTCGTCGATCCCGGCGAGCGGATCATCGCCCGGAACCTGTCCGATTACTATATCGATGACCGCAGCAAAATGTTTGCCATGGGCAGCCACATTGCCCAGGTGCCCGACGACCTGCGCGAGGAGAAACACTTCGCGCCCCTTCCATTCGGCTATCGTTATGCCGGCGCCTGCAATGCGGACGGCCAGCGCATCTTCGGTTTCAAGGTCGTCGATCCGGTCGCCGCCGACGTCATCAGGCGTATTTTCGGTATGTATGCCGAGGGGATGGCACCGACAAAGATCGCTGCTCTCCTTAATGCGGAAGGCGTGGCCGGTCCCCGCGGCAGTATCTGGCGCGACGCTGCGATCCGCGGCGACCGCGCCAGCAGAACCGGGATCCTCAACAATCCGGCTTACATTGGCGCGTGTAAACAACCGGGCGACAATCACTACCATTACGTATCGGCACTGCGCATCGTCAGCGATGACCTCTGGGACCGCGTGAAGGATCGCCAGGATGCCGCAACCGAGCGTGCTGCAGGATTGGCAGGGCGCCGCAAGCAGCAGAGCTGAGCACGTTGCAAACGAACTGGCCGGCAATGCCGGCCAGTGTTCATGAAGAGATTAATAGATATGGAATTCCGCAAATGACCAAGAATGTCCTGTTTTATGCCCGCTACTCCACCGACCGCCAGCACGAGGTGTCGATCGAAACACAGATCGAGCTCGGCAAGGCCTTTGTCGCGCGTCAGGGCTGGAAGCTCGTGGAGATTTACTCCGATGCCGCCATCAGCGGCACCAGCTACCAGCTCCGCCCCGGCATCCAGAGCCTCATGGCGCATGTGAAGCGCGACCGCATCGATGTCGTGCTTTGCGTCACCGTCGACCGCCTGTCGCGCGACATCGAGCACAGCGCCAAAATCCTCAAACAGCTTCGCTATTGCGACGCGGACATCTGGACCGTCCATGCCGGCGCGCCGGTGACCGACCTGGAGATGGCCCTGCGTGCCGCCCTCAGCCATGAACTGGTCGAACAGATCCGCTACCGCACCCGTGAAGGCATGAAGATGGCCGTCCGGAAGGGCAAAGCCTCCACCTGTCTCGCCTACGGCTACATGCTCTCCCAGCAGCGCGATGCGAACGGCGATCGCATCAAAGGCCTACGCGAGATCGATCCGGCGAAGGCCGAGATCGTTCGCCGCATCTTCACGCTTTATGCCGACGGCATGTCACCACGCGACATCGCCCAGCTTTTGAACAAAGAGGGCATTCCGGGCTCGCGCGGCCGTAAGTGGCGCGACACCGCCATCCGCGGTCACGTCAGCCGTGGTACGGGCATCCTTAACAATGAGAGTTACATCGGCCGCATGGTCTGGAACAAGCGTAACTACCGCAAGAACCCGGAAACCGAACGCCGTACCGCGCGCGCAAACAACGCGAGCGAATGGGTGCTGGCTGATGTGCCCGAGATGCGCATCGTCAGCGACAAGCTCTGGGCGCTTGTGAAAGAGCGACAGAAGGAGATCGGCGAGCTTTACGATTTCGGGCAGAGCAACCGGCTGAATGCAACGCACCGCCCGGGATACCTGCTCAGTCACCTGCTCGAATGCGCGGAATGTGGCGGCCCCTACGCCATTAGCGGCAAGGACCGCTATAGCTGCACCAACCGCAAGAAGCGCCTGCCGATCGACGAGCTCGGCGGAGCCTGCTGTGGCAACAGCAAAACCATTACCCGTCAGGAGCTGGAGAGCCGCGTTCTCGATTGCCTGCCGGCTGCGTTCTTCTCCCTGGGGATGTTCGACACCATGTCAGCAAAGGTGATCGAACAGGAAACATCAAAGCTTCGCCGTCCAAAAGCCGAGCGCGAGCAGATGACGCGCGAACTGAACGAGTTGGAGCGCAAGCAGAAGAGCATCATCCAGCAAATCTCCGACCGCGCCATGCAAGGCCGCCCTCCCCTCACCGCGCTCGACGATACGCTTGATCAGATCGAGCTTCAGCGTATTGCCCTGGCAAGCGAGATCGACGCGTTCACCACGTCGGAGCCGGACATGCGGGCGAAGATCGAGGAATTGAAGCACCGTCACAATCCCGCCCAGACGGAACTGCGCATGCGCCATTTCTTCCTGCAGGCGCGCCGAGGAAAGAACGAGGATGCCAAGCGTCAGGTGATGCCGATTGTGCGCTCACTGGTGCAGAAGGTGGTGATCGGTAAAACCCCGGGCCACCAGCCAGCTACCCTCGAAGTCCACGGCCTGATCTCCTCCATCCTTGCGCAAATGGACGTGCTGGACCTGATGGAGCGTCGCTTCGTCGCCGAAGTGCATGCTGACTTCATCGAGAAGCTGGAAGCTGGGGAGATCGAGACGAAGGAGAAACAAAAAAAGCTCCTCGACTCATATGAGGAGGAGCTTCGTCGCAAATACCCCGAGTGGGCGAATTTGCAAGTGTCGGTGGTTGCGGGGGCAGGATTTGAACCTGCGGCCTTCAGGTTATGAGCCTGACGAGCTACCGGGCTGCTCCACCCCGCGTCCAGCGCATTCGGCAAGGCCGAATGTCGCGGTTACGTCGTTGCTTTAGC
>JAEWOP010000194.1 GCA_023399635.1 Pseudomonadota bacterium | reverse complement strand
TGACCCCGACCAACAACACGAACGATACCTAAAGGCGGGTCAATTCTCGGTGGAAATGCCGGGTCAGCTCTCAGTGGAAATCAACAGGTCGAGTAGACTTGTGCTTTTTCTGGAGCATTGAAGCGTGCTCCCTAAGGCTCGAGAGCCTATTTCGAAAGAGGCCACTTTTGACGGGACAGATCAAGCTAGCCCAGAAGCTATTGCGGACTGCAAGATGTGCCCTGCCGATTATGCAAGAACGAGCTCCTGACGATCTGGATGATTGCTAGGTTCCATACAAATATCACACCTCGTTGAGGTGTTAGCACAGACACTGAGCGAACGAGCTCTGTAAAGAGGGGCTGCCTGGAAGAGCTGTTACAAACCTCAGTGCAATCAGGCTCCCGCAACCAAACTTGTGAATTCTTCCAATCGGGATACTTCCGCAGAAGCTCCTCCGCATAAGCCTTGAGGAGCTTTTGCTTCTTGGCGTCCGTGTCCAGCTCTCCGGATGCCAGCCGGGCCATGAAGTCGTTTTGGGCCGCCGCCAGGAACTGCTGTTCCCTCAGGTCGAGGACCTCCATCGACGCCATGATATTGGCGATCGATCCATGCAGCGTCGCCGGCTGATGGCCAGGCGTCTTGCCGATCACCACCTTCTGGATCAGGTCACGAACGATCGGCATCAGGCGCTGTTTGACGTGTTCGTCGGCATTGTTGCGTGCGAGGTAATCAGCTTGCGGATGATGATCTCCATCTTGGCAGGATTGAACTGCGCCTTCAGCTTCTCGACCTTCTCGGTGAAATCCTCTGCCGGCTCTTCTGCCCCCGCCAGTTCCGTTGCCAGCTTCTCGCGCGTTGCTTCCAACTCGTCGAAGCTAGCAAACGCCTGCGTTCCGGGCGTTCAGCAGGTAGATCGAATTGTCCTTTTGAGACCAACGATTATCGAGGTGATCTGGAATGCGAACAGGTCTTTGCTGATTTGCGCATTTAGACCCGTTCTAAAACACCCCCGTTGTTAACCGCCAAACACCCGCCTAGGAAGTCGAGTGTCATAATCAAGTTTTAGGGTGGCGAAGGCAAATGGTTGGGGCGGTGGATTCGAAGCATGCAATTGGAAAGGGCAGAGCGAGAACAAGAATATTGGTTCGAACTCTTCTTGCAGGCACAATTGCGGGCGTGGCGGGCTATGCCTACGCGCAGGAGGCGGAACAGGATACGGCTCTTGAAACGATCGTGGTGACGGCATCTGGCTTCGAGCAGAACGTCAAGGATGCGCCTGCCAGCATAACTGTTGTGACGCGCGAAGAGCTGGAAAAGGGTGCTTTTCGGGACCTGACAGATGCGCTTCGGGAGGTGCAGGGAGTTGCCGTCACGGGTGTGGCAAACGAAAAGGACATCTATATCCGAGGCCTTCCCGGCACCTACACATTAATTCTTGTCGATGGTAAGCGGCAGACCACGCGCGACGCCCGCCCCAACGGTAGCTCCGGCTTCGAGCAGAGCTTCATACCGCCGGCTGCTGCGATTGAGCGGATCGAGATCGTACGCGGACCGATGTCCTCCCTGTACGGCTCGGATGCGATGGGTGGCGTCATCAACATCATCACCCGCAAGGTGTCCGATGTCTGGTCCGGCAGTGTCACGACGGAAGGAACGTTGCAGCAGCACAGCAGGTTCGGCAACAGCGGACAGACCTCCTTCTATGCCAATGGTCCGATCCTCAAGGACACCGTGGGACTTCAGATCTGGGGGCGCGGATACAAGCGCAGTGAAGACAACTTCGTCGGCGGTATAAGCGGCGGAGAGGAATTCGACCTTACCGGACGGCTTACGATCACGCCGAACGAGGATCATGATATCAGCCTGGAAGCCGGGAGGACGGGTGTCGAACGATTTGCAAACGTCGGCAAGACTCTCGCCGTGGGTGGCGCCCGGCCAGCCACCGATACGGAATCGCTGAATTCGCGTGATCACTGGTCGCTATCTCATACCGGGCGTTGGGGACCGACCACGTCCGACTTCTCCATCTCACAGGAGTGGGCATCCCGAGAGACGTGGAACTACAGCGCCGCAGAACGAAAGTTCGAGAAGGCTGAACGGGTACCGGAGGTGCGCAATACCGTTATCGACGGGAAGTTGACCACGCCGTTCGATCTCTGGGGAGAGCACACACTCGTGACGGGCGGGCAGTACAAGAACACGTCCCTGAAGGACCACGGGCACAGTGCAGTCTACCAGACGATGAATGTCGATCAGTGGGCGCTGTTTGTCGAAGACGAATGGCGGTTCGTGGAGGACTTTGCTCTCACCGGCGGCCTCCGTTTCGACCAGCACGAGATCTACGGAGGCCACGTCAGCCCGCGTATCTACGGCGTCTGGAATGCGACCGATGACCTTACGGTTAAGGGGGGCTTTTCGACAGGCTTCCGTGCGCCGGAATTGCGAAACATCGCTTCGGGCTATTATCTGCCGACCCAACAGGGCATCGGCCGGGCCGAGCCCAATCCTGATCTAAAGGCTGAGACTAGCACGAACTACGAACTCGGTGCCATATGGGATCGTGGCGACGTGATCTTGGGCGCCACCTATTTCTACACAGACTTCCGCGACAAGATCAGCAACGCCAACACCCATGACCTGGTCAATCCGGACACCGGCGGCATCATCAGTGGTGGAGGCGCCGAATGCAATACCAATACGGCACGTCCCACCGGCTACTACTGCCTCTGGAGGTACTACAACATTGAAGACGCCGTCATCCAAGGCGTCGAATTGACGGCTACGTGGTACGCAACGCCGGATCTCACCTTCCGTGGGAGCTACACCTACACTCATTCGGAGCAGCAGACGGGTGACTTTGCCGGTTTCCCGCTTGCGCGCACACCGGAGCATATGGCGAATATTCGGCTGGACTGGGTCACACCCGTTGAAGGACTGGAGGCCTGGGTGTCCGGAAATTATCACGGTGAAGAAATAGCCGCAGGCGCCCGTATTGGCTCCAACGGTTCTCCCGTGACCATCAACGGCCAGCCCGGCCGGAAATACGATGCCTATGCCACGTTCGATATCGGTGCGAAGTACGACATGGGCGAAGGCTTCACGATGAATGCTGCCGTGTACAACCTCTTCGACAAGGAGATCGAGCAGACAGACTTCAATACCCTCGTGGAGGGCCGGCGGTTCTGGCTGAGCCTAACCAAGACCTTCTAGATTGGGTTCGCTGTCCGACCACGGCCGCGCAGGCGGGGACGGCCTGCCCACCATTGCCAGAGATAGAAAGGCTCTGCCGCAGCGATGCGGCAGAGCCTTTTTCAATCGGCCCTTGCTTAGCGATCAGCCGGGCGTCAGCCCCGCGTCCACTCCACCTGCAGTTCCTCGCGGAACGCGAAACGAGCAAGGTGGCGCACGACGACATCCTCAAGCTGCGGCAAATGCGACGCGTCCTCCGCTTCCACACGTACGGAGAGCGCCGCGTCATCCGCGCTCAAGTAGCAGTCTCCCGTCATCAGGCTGATCTGTCCGATCTTCTCATCGAATGTGATTGGGCGTTTGTGGGCGAAGTGCTTGCACAGCTGCTGCAGATATTTGCTGGCGTGCTCGGTCGGAATGGCGGCCCGGCTCGCGATGCGGATTTCTTGTTCGGCCATGATGTCCTCTTGTCCGTTGGGCTGAGTGAGTTGGTGCGGGAGCTTGCGCGGAACTCAGGTGTAGTAGACGGCGATACGATTACCAGCGAGTTCCTGGATCTCGAACGGACAGCCGTATGTCTGCTCCAGCGTATCAGGACGGATGATCTCGCGCGGGGCGCCCTGGAGAAAGATCTTGCCGTCACGCATGACGATGATGTGGTTGGAGTAGCAGGACGCGAAGTTGACGTCGTGGAGCACCACGACCACGGTCTTGCCAAAATCCCGCGCGGCATTTCCGAGAAGCTTCATCATGCCGACGGCGTGGCGGATGTCGAGGTTGTTCAACGGCTCGTCGAACAGCATGTAGTCCGTGTCCTGGCACAGCACCATGGCGACGAAGGCTCGCTGCCTTTGTCCGCCCGACAGTTCGTCGAGGAAGCGATCGCCCAGGTCCTCAAGCCCGAGATAGCCGAGGGCGCGGGTGATGTGGAGCTGATCGTTCGCGGTGGTGCGCCCCTTGCTGTACGGATAACGGCCGAACGCCACGAGGTCGCGGACGGTCAGGCGTGCCGTCATGTGGTTGTCCTGGCGAAGGATCGACAGCCGCCGGGCAAGAACCTCACCGGAGGTGCGGGCAACGTCCAGCCCGTCAACCAGCACTGTCCCTTGGTCGCTCGGGATCAGCCGGGCAATCATCGACAGAAGCGTCGACTTGCCGGCTCCGTTCGGCCCGATGATGGAGGTCACGCCTCCCTTAGGCAATCGGGCGGTGACATGGTCCACAACGGTCGTGTTGCCATAGGCTTTCGTAATATCGGTGATCTCGATCATCGGGCATGGCCCCTGAGAAGGTAAAAGATGAAGAAAAGCCCGCCCGCGAACTCGATGACAATCGATAAGGCGGTGTCGAACGCAAATACTCGCTCGAGGATCGTCTGGCCGCCGACGAGACAGACCACGGACAGCAGAATGGCCGCCGGAAGCACGTACCGATGTTTGCCGGTCGGCATCAGGATATAGGCGAGGTTTGCAACGAGGAGGCCGAAGAAGGTGACCGGGCCGACAAGAGCGGCAGACACCGAAACCAGCACGGTCACGAGGGCAAGGACAATCAATGTCACTCGCTGGTGGTCCACGCCGAGGGAGATCGCCGTGTCGCGCCCCAGCGACATCACATCGAATGTGTGAAAGATCCGAAGCCCGATCAGACTGGCCGCCCCGATCAGGACCGACGAGATGAGCAGCAGGTCGGTATCAACGGCGTTGAAGCTTGCGAACAGGCGGTCCTGGAGAACAACGAAATCATTCGGATCGATCAGGCGCTGCAGGAAGCCGGAGATGCTCCGGAACAGGGTGCCGAATACCACACCAATCAGCAGAAGCAGGTGAAGGTCGCGGACCTTGCCTGAGAAGAGGAAGCGGTACAACACCAGCGAAAACACCAGCATCGTGCCGACTTCGACCAGGAACATCAGCCGGGCATCGATCGCGGAGGTGGCCGCGGCTCCCAGCCCGAACACGAACAGCGTCTGCAGGAGCATGTAGAGCCAGTCGAAACCCATGATCGCAGGAGTCAGGATGCGGTTGTTGGTGATCGTCTGGAAGAGGACGGTCGAGACGGCTATGGCGTAGCCCACGAGGACCAGGGACACGAGCTTGGTGCCCCGGAAGGGCAGGACAAAGCTCCAGTTGCCCCTTGCGCCGATGGTCATGAAGGCGACGATTGCCGTGGCCGCAAACGCCGCGATAACCAGCAGGACGAGGTTCGGATTGCGCGTGTTCTCAGGCAGCACGGTACCGTCTCCGAAACAGCATGCCGAGGAAGAAGATGCTTCCGATGATCCCGAGGACGGAACCGACGGGGATCTCGTAGGGGGCGTTGATGATGCGGCCGATGGTGTCGCAGAAGAGCACGAGCGCCGCGCCGCTCTGGGCGATCCACGGCAGGGTATGGCGCAGGCGGTCGCCCATGGCCATGCTCACCAGGTTGGGAACGATGAGGCCGATAAACGGAAGGATGCCGGCGGTCACGACCACGGATGCCGTCACCATGGAGACAATCACCAGGCCGAGGGTGACGACCTTGCGGTAGTCAAGTCCCAGGTTCCTGGAGAAATCCTCTCCCATTCCCGCGACAGTGAACCGATCGGCCGCGACATATGCCGCAACCGTCAGAGCAAGCGCCACCCAGAGAACCTCGTAGCGCCCACGCAGCACTGCAGAAAAGTCGCCGCTGGTCCACGCACCCATGGCCTGCATGAGGTCGTAGCGGTAGGCGAAGAAGGTCGTGCAGGCATTGATGACGCCGCCGAGCATCAACCCCACCAGCGGCACGAGGACGGGAGACCGCAGCGGCACGCGCCGCAGGATGCCGAGGAAGACAGCTGTGCCTGCCAAGGCGAAAATACTCGCGACCACCATCTTCACGATGACCGGAAGCCCGGGTGCCAGAAGCAGCACGACCAGCATGCCCAGGCTTGCGGATTCCACCGTGCCTGCAGTCGATGGTTCGACGAAACGGTTGCGGGAAAGCATCTGCATGATCGTGCCGGCAACGGCCATTCCCGCTCCGGCCAGCATCAGGGCGATGGTCCGCGGAACGCGGCTTCCGGTCAGGACCATCAACATCTTCTCGTCGCTCTCGCCGCTGACCAGGGCGAAGAGGGACACCTCGCTGACACCGACAAATAAGCTTGCAGATGCGATGGCGAAGGTAACCAGCAGGGCAAGAAGAAAGAGCTTCACGAGGTCACCCATGAATACAGAGC
>JAEWOP010000097.1 GCA_023399635.1 Pseudomonadota bacterium | reverse complement strand
AGGCGAGTCAGCGTCAGGTGCGGATGAGCGGCCAGCACCCGCTTGCGATGGGCGGCGAGCTCTTCGGCAATGGCGCCGATGGCGGCTTTCTGCGCGTCGGTGGCGGCGGGGAATGGGAAGGGGTCGAAGCAGCGGGATTTGACGTAGACAGCATCCCCTTCGTACATGCCGATTTTCGCGGAATTTGCAATGTACCAGTTAAAGTGGAACCTGGAATGAAGGACACCCAGCGAATAGCCGTCGCTCATCCCAAAGTTAATCAGCTTGTTGTCCGGCAGGATCGAGGCATCGAGGAACTGGAAGACGCGATGTTTGGCGGTCTCGACGGTGGTGATGTAGCGGGGGAGATCGGCGAGGGTGGGACGCAGGTCCCTGCGCGGCTCGCCAAAAATCCACCAGTTGTCCCGATAGCTGGCCCGGTTGTTGCTGTCACGCTCCGGCTTCACCGTTGACAGGACGTGCTGATAGACCGCCGGGAAGCGCGCCCGTACCTCTTCTGCCGTCAGGCCGAAGAGGTCGATCACCATGACGCCGCGCGGGCGGTCGGTCAGGTCGCGGCCGTTGCGATAGGTGCGGATGTGCTGATCGAGCCCCGGCACGCGCCCGAGACCAAGATGTTCCGCAGCCTGCGGCGAGACGATGAAGCCTGAACCATGCAGCTTCATACCGGGGGAGCAGATCGCCAAGTTCGATCTCAATTCCGCCGCAGAGGTCACATCCACCCCGACCGTCAGATCCGAATTGATCCTCCCCCGCGCCTCCTCGAACACTATCACCGGGCTGTCGGTCTCCACCGCCTCCTCCGCCGTCACCTCCAAGAGGCGGCCGTCATGCTTGCCGGCTTCGGCGACCGTCATGGCGATGCGGACAGCGGCGCTGTCGCGGGTGACCTTCGTCCAGGGGTGGTCGGGAATGGCCATGACCAGCGAGAGCGGCTTCTTGGCATTCAGATGCGGCTCCATGACCCGCCGCTGAAAGACCTGACTGATGGAATTGGTGGTGACGAAGCCGAAGCGCTTCAGGCCGCTCTTCGGCTTCAGCAGGATTTCCGCCGAGCGGTCCCACCAGTACATGACGAAATCGGCGCTTTCGTTCATGTGCTTGTGCGCCTTCCACAGCGCTTGCGCATAGGCTGAGCCCATGCGGGCGCGGATATCCTTGCCGCCGACAAAGGGCGGGTTGCCGACGATGTAATCCGCCTTCGGCCAGTCCGGGCGGCGCGGGTTGGGATAAGATTCCACCCCATCCACCAGTTTAGGCATCGGGTAGCCATCCCATTTCAGCACAGCATCCATGTTCTGGATGTTTTTGAACGCCTTCAGGATGGGCTCGGAAGGGGCGACGCCGCGGTTGCGGAAATGCCATTGCAGGTGGCCGATCCAGAGAACGAGTTCGGCGATGGCCGCGGCGCGCGGATTGACCTCAATCCCGAGGAACTGATGCGGGTCAACCGTGTGGCTTTCGAGCGCCAGCCCTTCCTGTCCGCCGAGGTTGACCAGCGCTTCCAGCACCTCGCCTTCCAGCCGCTTCATCAGTTCCAGCGAGACATAGAGGAAGTTGCCGGTGCCGCAGGCGGGGTCGAGCACGCGGGTTTCGCAGAGCTTGTCGTGGAAGGCGCGCACGGTGCGGATCGCCGCTTCCGCCTTGCCTTCCGATTTCTGCCGGTCGGCGGTGGAGCGGGCGGCATCCCATTCGGCACGCAGGGGATCGATGACGGTCGCGATGACGAGGCGTTCCACATAGGCGCGCGGCGTATAATGGGCGCCGAGCTTGCGACGGTCGGCGGGATCGAGCGCCTGTTCCAGGAAGGTGCCGAAGATGGCCGGCTCGACATCCTTCCAGTCATGGTTGGCGGCGGCCAGCAGTTCGCCGATCTCTTCCTTTGCGAGCTTCAGCGCCCGGCGGTTCTTGAAGAACTCGCCGTTGAACCTCTTCACCTTCTCGCGGATCGTCGCGGTGAAATCGCCTACGTCCATGGCGCGCCACAGGTCCTCCATCATGCCGGGGAAGATCTCGGGCTTTTCCGCGCAGTCCTTCAGGAGTTCCTTGAAGCAGTCCTTCGGCAGAAGCTCCACATCCTCGGCGAACATGGTGAAGAGCATGCGCATGAGGAACATGGCTACCTCTTCCGTCGGATAGCCGGATTTTTCCAGCGCCTGGCTGACCTTGGCGATGCGGGCGGCAATCTCGCGCGTCACCTTGGCAGCATGGCGGGAGGGGTCGAGCGAGACCGGGTCGGTCCAGATCGCCTGAAGCCGGGCGCGCACCTTCTCGTCGCGCAGGTCTTCCAGGTAGATGCGGAAGGAGCGGCGGTCGGGGAACTGGTCATAGGCCTTCCCGTCGCGGCGGAAATTGGCATAGACCTCGATCGCGTGGCCGACATCGCAGACCAGCACGAAGGGCGGCGGCTCGTGGGAGGCCGGCAGCAGGCGGACATAGTTTTCGGCCTGGGCGCGGGCGTTCATCATCAGCACGTCCCAGGAGCGGTTGGCGCTGGCGCGACGCCCGCGGGGCGAGGATTCCATGCCCGGCAGCTGCGGCGCATCGGCGATCTGCTTGTCACCCGAAAGCCGGCTCTGCTTGGCCTCAAGGACGAAGCAGTCCTTCTTGTAGAGGTCGATGCGCTTGTGGGAGGTCGAGCCGTCGCGGGCTACTTCCTTCACGACGCGCTCGAAGACGTAATCATTGCCTTCCGTGGCGGCGGAAGCCGGATCGGGATGCGGCAAACCAAGAAGATCCGTCAGCTCGGTCAGAAAGAGCGCATAATTCGCCCTTTCCTGCCCGCCTTCCTGCCCCTGCCAGCGGGCGATGAACGCCTCAACCTGTGCCTGCACTCTCGTCCCCTGCCCTGTTCAGGCGCATTCTTAATGTTGCGGGGACGAGACGCAAGGCGTGATGGTGATCAGGCGGCGGCCGAGCGGGCCCAGTCCATGTAGAGTTCCAGGGCCTTGCCAGCGACGGGGCCTTCCTGGAAGTCCTGGTCGTCGAGGCGGGTGACGGGGACGATCTTCGAATAGTTGCCGGAGGTGAAGATCTCGTCGGCGTTCCTGAAGTCTTCCACCGTCAGCGTCACCTCGCGCACGTCAAACCCGTTCTGGCGCAGAAGCGTCATCAAGCGTGAGCGGGTGATGCCGGAAAGAAATGTGCCGTTGGCGATCGGCGTCATCACCAGGCCGTCCTTGACCATGAAGATGTTGGAGGAGGCCGTTTCGGCGACATTGCCGTTCATGTCGCGCATCAGGGCGTTGTCGAAGCCGCGGTTCCGTGCCTCGATGATGGCGCGACCGCTGTTGGGATAAAGGCTGCCGGTCTTGGCGCCGGTCATGGCCACTTCCGGGTTGGGACGGCGGAAAGGGGAAACGGTGAGCGAGGAGGGCTTTGCCGTGTGCATCGGCGCCTCGAACAGGCAAAGCGCAAAGCGGGTGGAGTCCGGATCCGGAGCCACGACGCTGTAGGACGTGCCGTGCTCGGCCCAGTACATGGGCTTGATGTAGATCGCCGTCTTGCCGTCGAACTTCTTGACACCTTCCAGCGCCAGCCGTTCGATCTCTTCCGCCGTCATGGTTGGCTTCATGCCCATGTTGGTGGCCGAGCGGTTGACGCGCTGGCAATGGAGGTCGAGGTCGGGCGACAGCCCGTCAAACCAGCGCGCGCCGTCAAACACCGTGGAGCCCAGCCACATGGCGTGCGAGGTCGGGCCAATCAGCGGCGGATTGCCTTCCAGCCACTCGCCATCGACATAGGTCCAGGTTGCGGTGCGGGGTGCGGTGTTCACGGGCATGCTCGTCTCCTTGAAATGCTGCGGGAGTGAAGGCCCCCCGCGCATGGAAGGTCAAGCGCTTTGTTGCTTTGCCGGCGCAGACGGCGTGTCGGTACACCGCCATGCACGCGTTGTTTTGCTTGAGCTTTTGGCAATGCCAGCAGCAAGGCAAATCGGTGCATCACAAAAAATCATGATGCCCTGCCCGTTCAGGAACGGGCGGGAGCCGGAAACAGCGGATTGCGAGGGTGGTGCGCCTCCGAAGGCCCGAACTCGACGCGGGAGTTGCTGTAACGGTCGATCAGCACGAGGCTGAGGATGGAGCCGAGAAGAAAAAGGAGGAACAAGAGAAAAGGCCAGCGCATCAGGATCTCCGGGTTGGAACGCACTACACATCCACGGATGACGCCGGCCTCGATTCGCTGCCGGCGGATGCCATATCAGCGGAAAAATGCGGCCTGTCGATGGCGGCGGGCTACATCCCGTCCGCGTCGGATAGTTTTACGGCCTGCGCGGGGGAGGTGCGGACGGCTGATCCTTGGGGACGCTGGACGTGACCAGCGCATCGAGAGGATGGCCGGGCTCGGGCCCCGTGACCAAAAGCGCGCTGAGCGCCGCGATGATCATCAAGAGCATTATGACCGGCAGGGCCATTTGCATGCGCATTTCCTTATACGTTTCGTCCCGGTGGCATCAGCGGAACCCGCAGGTGGCTGATACGTTCCCGGCGAAGAGTTGCCGCGGCGGCGGCGTCCATTTCTTCAGCAACGGGGCTGGCACATCATGACAACGATCCTGGCAGAGGGGGAAAGCTGCTGGCGGACAGCCCGCGCCGACCGCTTCTCCGTGATCATCGATGCTGCCGATTTCTTCAAGTTCGCCAAGCAGGCCATGCTGAAGGCGAAACGGTCGATCTACCTGATCGGATGGGATTTCGACACGCGCATCCGGCTGGAGCCCGGCAACAAGGAGGCCAAGCGTCCGGACAAGCTCGGGCGCTTCCTCAATTCGCTGGCCAAGAAGAACGCCGACATCGATATCCGCATCCTCAAATGGGATATCGGGCTGATCGGCTCGGTGACGCGCGGCGAGACGCCACTCTACATGCTGCGCTGGATGTTCAACAAGCGCATCCACATGAAGTTCGACGGAGCGCATCCCCCGGCAGCGGCGCATCACATGAAGCTGCTCGTCATCGATGACAGGGTGGCTTTTTGCGGCGGGATCGACATGACGACCTCCCGCTGGGACACGCGCGAGCACAAGGAAGACGACCCGGCACGACGCTCGCCGCGCGGCCACAAGGAGGATCCGTGGCACGACGCCACCTCCTGCTGCTCGGGACCGATTGCCGCCGTCCTTGGAGATCTTGCCCGCAGCCGATGGGAGATGGCAACCAACGAGGTTCTGGACCTGACCGAGGTCGATGGCGATCCCTGGCCGGACGACCTCCCGGTGGAATGGCGCGATGTGGAGATCGGCATTGCCCGCACCGCGCCGGAATATGGAGACCGCAAGCAGGTCGTCGAGATCGAGACAGCCAAGCTTGCCATCATCGCTGCAGCCCGAAAATCGCTTTACATCGAAAGCCAGTATTTTGCCTCGCGCCGGATCGCCGAAGCGATCGCCAAGCGGCTGGAAGAACCGGACGGTCCGGAAGTTGTGGTGATCAATCCGGAAGAAACCAATGGCTGGCTGGAATCTAGGACGATGGACGCGGCCCGCGTGCGGCTGATGAAGCTGGTGAGCGAGGCGGACCGCCACCACCGCTTCCGGATCTTCTACCCCGTCAACGCCGCCGGCACGTCGATCTATGTCCATGCGAAGCTGATGATCGCCGATGACCGGATCCTGAAGATCGGTTCGGCCAATCTCAACAACCGCTCGATGGGCTATGATACCGAATGCGACCTGATCCTGGAGGCGCAGGAAGACCAGCCGGACCTGCGGCAAGGAATTCTGACGGAGCGTAACGGTCTGCTTGCCGAGCATCTCGGGCGGTCGCTGGAAGAAGTCGAACAAGGGCTGGCGGATGTCGGCGGTTCGATCATTGCGCTGATCGATCGCCTGAACCGGAATGACGGGCGCGGACTGCGTCCGGTCAAAATACGCGAGCTGACGCCGGACGAGGAGTTGGTTGCCGAATCCGACCTCCTGGATCCGGAGCGGCCTTCGGGCGTTCGCTACAGTCCATCGCGGTTCCTGCGCAAAAGGTTCGGCCGCCGGACCGCCGCTTGAGCAGTACAAGGACCAGATGGATGGATAAACAGGCGAAGGATCCGCAAGGCGCAACGGCATCGGTCGGAGAAGGCAGCGATGAGACGGGGCTTACGCATCTCCTGGATTCCCTGTCGGCGCTGGGCGAGCGGCATGAAACCGTCACCGTCCACCAGCTCCGCGAGGAGATCGGCGAGCGGAGTTTCGGACCCTTCCTTGTCGTGCCGGCCCTGATCGAGCTCAGCCCCATTGGCGGCATTCCCGGCCTGCCGACGGTGATCGCGGTGATCGTCAGCCTGTTTTGCGTGCAGATCGCTATCGGCATGAAGCATCTCTGGCTGCCCGATTTCGTGGAAAAGCGAAAGATGCCGGGGGAGAAGCTGCAGCGAGGTCTGGATTTTCTACGCCCGCCGGCCCGCTGGATCGACAAGATCCTGAAGCCCAGGCTGCGCGAGATCACCAAGCCGCCTTCGCTGCAGGTGATCGCCGTTCTCTGCGTTCTGCTTGCCGCGACGGTGCCGCCCCTGGAGATCGTGCCGTTTGCCAGCAGCTTGCCGATGGGAGCAATCGCGCTTTTCGGTCTGGCGCTGATGGTGCGCGACGGCGCGGTTGCCATTCTGGCCGGCTTTCTCGCCGCCGGTACGGGCTACATGCTCTACACCACACTGGCTTGAGAGCCGGGGCCGCCCGGCGGTCGCTTGAAGCCGTGCTTGACGGCCCCATGTAGGGAAGCACGCCGCCGCCGGTCCGGCCGGTTTCCATTCCCGAGGAGCTATCTTCATGCATCACGTCAGCGCCAACGGCGCCAATATTCCCGCACTTGGTTTCGGCACATTCCGCATGCCCGATGACGACGTGCACCGTATCCTGCCGCAGGCCCTGAAGCTCGGCTTTCGTCATGTCGACACGGCGCAGATCTACAAGAACGAGGCGGCTGTCGGCGATGTCCTGCACGGTTCGGGTATTGCCCGCGAGGAGATCTTTCTCACCACGAAAGTCTGGGTCGACCGGGTGGGCCACGACGCCTTCATCGCCTCTGTGGACGAGAGCCTGGCCAAGCTGAAGACAGATTACGTCGACCTCCTGCTCCTGCACTGGCCGCAGAGCGAGATGCCGCTTGCCGACCGCATGGGCGCGCTGAACGAACTTCGTAAGGCCGGCAAGGTGAAGAACATCGGCGTCTCGAACTTCTCAACCGCGCTGATGGCCGAAGCCGTGCGGCTTTCCGATGCGCCGGTCGTCACCAACCAGATCGAGTACCACCCCTATCTCGACCAGACACGCGTGATCGAGGAGGCGCGCAAGAGCGGCATGTCGATTACCGCCTACTACCTGATGGCGGACGGCAAGGTACCGCAGGATCCGGTGCTGAAGGAGATTGGTGCCACCCACGGCAAGACCGCAGCCCAGGTGGTATTGCGTTGGGCGGTGCAGCAGCAGGACGTCATCGCGCTTTCCAAAACGGCGACGGAAAGCCGGCTTCAGGAAAACCTGGACATCTTCGACTTTACGCTCAGCGAGGACGAGATGGCGCAAATCCACAAGCTCGCCCGTCCGGACGGTCGCATCGTCAACCCGGGGCACCTGGCGCCCGCGTGGGATTGAAACAAAAAAAGCCGCCGACAACCGCCGGCGGCTTTTTCATTACGAATGGCCTTGTCAGACGAACTGGCTAAGACCCGGCACGGACGAGACGACCGTGTCGACAGTCTCGTCGCCGGCATGCTCACGAGCGACCTTGATGGTTTCCTTTGCGAGCGACGTGATCTCGCCCATGCCAAGCCCGATGCTCATCAACTGCTGGCCAAGTGCCATGACGCCGCCGCCAAAGCTCGACATCAGGCTACCAAGCAGGCCACCGCCGCCAGCACCCTCGCCGTTGAATTTCGCAACCAGTTCCGGTGCGCCGGGAATCGCGGTAATCATCTTGGCAACCGCGGCCTCGTCGGCTTCCCGCTGCAGAAAGCCGAGCATCATGCCAACTGCCTTTTCGGCCGTGTCGGGGGCGATTCCGACATTGTCGGCAACGCGGTTCACGAGCTCATTCATCAATCTCTCCTCAAGTTTTGACGTTGACGTCAAAGTAATCCAGAATCTGGGGCGGCGTCCAGAGGCAATCGCGTGCAGCTATCAATAGTATCAGGACGAGCTCTTGCCCACCGTGTCGGCCATATAGGCACCCCGCTGCCCCAGCGGCTGGGGTGAGCCGGTGGTCGAATCCTGGGCGGTCTGATGCTCCAGCTCCGCATTGATCTCTGCTCCCACGATGACGATGATCACCGATACCCATGTCCAGACCATGAAGCCGATCATCGCGCCGAGCGTGCCGTAGGTCGCGTTATAATCGGCAAAGTTCGAGAGATAGAAGGAGACTCCGATCGAGGCGGCGAGCCAGAAGACGGTGGCAAAGATGGCCCCCCAGGTGAGCCACCGCGGTTTCGGCGGCTCACGGCTGGGACCGAAGCGGTAAAGAATGGCGATCGCGCCAGCCACGAATAGAACCAGCAGCGGCCAGCGGGCCAGGCGGATGATTGTCTCCGCCCACTGGTCGAGGCGGAGAAATGACAGGACTGCCGGCACCACTCCCATGGCGATGATCATGATGATCACCAGCACCATTCCGCCGAAGGTGAACAGCAGCGAGATGGCATTGAGCTTGAGGAAGCTTCGTTTCTCGTTTTCCTGGTAGGCGACATTCATGGCTTCGAAGAGCGCTTTCATGCCGTTGTTGGCGCTCCAAAGCGCGATGCCAAGACCAGCAATCAGGCCGATGCTGAGGGTGGAGCTTGGCTGCGATGCCAGCGATTTCAGCTGATCGAGAAAGATATTCAGGGCATCGGCCGGCATGACCGAGCTCATGAACACGATCCGCTCGGCAATATCTGCCGGACTCGCCACAAACCCATAGATCGAGACGAGCGCGGCCATGGCGGGGAACAGCGCCAGGAGAAGGTAGTAGGTCACGCCTGCCGCAATCAGCATCACGCGATCTTCGTTGATCGCCGCAAACAGCCGCCAGAAGACGTCTTTCAAGCCGGCTGCGGGAATTTGGCTGGGCCGTTCGGCATCGCGTCCCCTGCCCTGTTCTTGAACCCGTGCGCCGCCTGCGGCCTGCTCTTCCCTCACCACATGCTCCTTTGCCGTGTGGCGCAACCGTTGCCGGTGCCTGCTGCGCCCATTATAAGCCTTGCAGCCGTAACGCTGCGAGAAGGAGCCAGTTGCATGGGTGAAGAAGGAAAACTCTTTCTGGGCGGCAGTCGCAAGCCCGACGATTCCTTCAACAAGCCCGAGTACCTGGACCTCGCTTTTGCCAACCGGCATGGCCTGATCACGGGCGCAACCGGAACCGGCAAGACGGTGACGCTTCAGATCCTGGCCGAAAGCTTCTCCAGCGCCGGCGTCCCGGTGTTCTGCTCCGACATCAAGGGCGACCTGTCAGGCATCGCGGTGCGGGGGGAAGAGAAAGACTTTCTTCTCAAGCGTGCCGAGGAGATCCGCTTTTCCGAATACGAGTTCCAGAACTTCCCGACCATCTTCCTCGACCTCTATGGGGAAAAGGGGCACCGGGTGCGAGCGACGATCGCCGAGATGGGGCCGCTGCTGCTTGCCCGGCTGATGGACGCGACGGATGCACAGGAAGGCGTGCTCAATATTGCGTTCAAGATCGCCGACGAGGGCGGGATGGCGCTTCTCGACCTCAAGGACCTGCAGGCTCTCCTGAACTACATGGGCGAGCATGCGAGCGAGATCTCCAGTCGCTATGGCTTCATTTCCAAAGCCTCGGTCGGCTCGCTGCAGCGTGCGCTCCTGGTGCTGGAGCAACAGGGGGCCTCCAACTTCTTCGGCGAACCCGCGCTCGACATCCGCGACCTGATGCGAACGACACAGGACGGGCGCGGGATGATCAGTGTTCTGGCAGCCGACAGGCTGATGAACAACCCCAGGCTCTACGCGACCTTCCTGCTGTGGCTGTTGTCGGAGCTTTTCGAGGAACTGCCGGAGGTTGGTGATCCGGAGAAGCCGAAGCTGGTGTTCTTCTTCGACGAGGCGCACCTGCTCTTTGACGGAGCACCGAAAGTTCTTCTCGAACGGGTCGAGCAGGTGGTGCGGCTGATCCGCTCCAAGGGTGTGGGCGTGTACTTCGTCACGCAAAACCCGCTCGATGTGCCTGAAAGCGTGCTGGCGCAACTGGGTAACCGGGTTCAGCATGCTCTACGCGCCTATACGCCGCGTGAGCAGAAGGCAGTCAAAACCGCGGCGGATACCTTTCGCGCCAATCCGGATTTCGAAACGGGCGAGGCAATCACCGCGCTTGGTACCGGAGAAGCCCTGGTTTCGACGCTCGAAGGCAAGGGTGCGCCCTCCATGGTAGAACGCACGCTGATCCGCCCGCCGTCGTCGCGCATCGGACCCATCAGCGATGTGGAACGGCAGCGGATCATCAGCCAAAGCCCGATTGCCAACCAGTACGACCGCAACATCGACCGGGAGTCAGCCTACGAGATCTTGATGGCCAGGGCCGCAAAGGCGCAGGCAGCCAAGCACGCGGAGGAGGAACCTGAAAGTGCGGCGGGTCGCTGGAGCCTGCCGGGATTTGGAGACGCGCCAGAAGAAAAGCCCACGCGCAGCCGAAGCTCCGGCCGTTCCGGCTACCAGCGCGAAACGGTGGTGGAAGCGGCCATGAAGAGCGCGGCGCGATCGGTTGCCAACTCCCTTGGACGGGCGATCGTTCGCGGTATCCTGGGCAGCCTGAAGCGCTAATCCTATCGGTAGAGCTGGGCGCGCTGCTCGCGACGCCCACAGTCACCGCTTGCGCACGAATTCCGTACGCAGCACCAGGCCCTTGATCGCCTCGTGGCGGCAGTCGATCTCTTCCGGGTTTTCGGTCAGGCGGATGGAGCGGATCACAGTGCCCTGCTTCAAGGTCTGACCCGCGCCCTTGACCTTGAGGTCCTTGATCAGCGTGACGGAGTCGCCATCCTGCAAGAGCGTACCCGAAGCATCGCGGACCTCGACAGGGGCCGCGCCAGCAGCGGCGAGTTCGGACGCCGGGCGCCATTCGCCGGTGGCCTCGTCATAGACATAATCGTCATCATCTGCTGCCATGGGGCGCTCCTTCTTCAACGCAGCCCTTTTATGCGCGCCAAAGGGCAAGCGCAAATAGGTATGGGAGGCAGCCCCTCATTCAGTCGCCATCATCAGGAATGGCGAGGATTTCCCCGCAAGCCTTGCAGTGAACAGCGTCGGCTTCGTGGCGCTGCAGGCCGCAGCTCGGGCAAGGGAACTGGACCTTGTAGGGACGTACCACCGCCTGCGCCAATCGGACAAACAGCGAGATCCCGACAATCATGGTGACGACGGAGGTGAGCTTTCCGGTCGTTCCCGGCAAGGTGATATCCCCGAAGCCGGTGGTGGTGATGGTCGCGACAGTGAAGTAGAGCGCATCAACGAAGCCCTGTTCGCCCGGTCGATTGTAGAAGAAGCTCGTGTAAACGAAGCCTGTAATGATGAAGAGGAAGACCAAGAGATTGATCAGCGCCCGCACCACATCAATCAGATAAGGATAGCCGGCGCGCCGCAAGCCTGCGCGCAAAAGGGCGCTGTTGCCGACCGCCCAGAGCCTCATGGCACGCAGGAAGGCGAAATTGTAGAGCGTGTGCGGAAAAAGGAGCGTCGCGAGTATCACGAGATCGACCCAGATCATCGGTCGTCGCAACACCATCCGCCAGGTGGGGGTGGAGATGATCCGCAAGCTGAGCTCGACACCGATCCAGACTGCAACAAGGTAGTCGATGATCAGGTATGACGGACCTGCGCGCAGGTATGGGCCGAACAGAAAGAAGGCGAGGATTGCCAGATCAACGACGGCGAATAATGCCTGCCATCGAAGTGCCATGGCATCACGACCACGCTCGACACGTTGCAACGTATGTCGGAACTGCTGAAAGCGCGGGGGGCCAGAGGCAAATTGCGGAGCTGTCATGGGCCGGAACAATAGCCAAGCCAGTGGCGGCATCAAGCCTTGTCAGGCCCTACCGCACCGGCTGGGGACTCAGTTGATGCCCATGGTTCCGCCAGAACGGTCTTCTCCCAGCGTCTTGAGGATCGCGCTGCGAGCACGGTTCACCCGGCTCTTGATGGTACCGATCGGGCAGTGGGCATGGGCTGCCGCCTGCTCGTAGCTTTCACCGCGCATCAATACCGTTTCGAATGCTTCGCGGTAGTGCTGCGGCAAACCGGAAAGCGCCCAATGAAATTCCTGTGCCCGAACCGACCACTCCTGCGGGGCATCGATTGCCTTTTGCAGCGAGGCACAGTCTTCGATCCCGACAAACTCCCGCTTTCCCTGACCGTAGCGCGTGCAGAACGTGTTGCGCATGATCGTGAACATCCACGATTTCAGGCTCGTTCCCGGGCGGAACTTGTCGAGGTTACCAAGGGCGCGCAGTAGCGTTTCCTGGACAAGATCATCGACATCGTTGGGATTGGGATAGAAGCGGCGGGCAAAACTGCGCAAAGCCGGGACGAGTTCGATTACGTCAACCTGAAGCTGGTCTGAAACATCTGTGCCCGGCATGGAAATCTCCCGTATCTGTGACTTGAATTCGCAGCTACCAGGTATGGTTCCTTGCGTCTGAAGATATATGTCAATGGTTGTGAGGGACGCCGTTATCTGCGTCGTGCCTTAGCGTCTCCTGATCCGCCATAAGGCCCGCTAGGTCGAGCAGTTTTGTCCGTTCTGTCAGGCCGAGGCGATAAAGGCGTAGCACAATCTTCGCCACCCGATCCGGGTTGCGCTGAAGCTGGCGGTTGTAGCCTGCATCTACCAGATCCCGAACCGTCTCATGCAGCAACCTGACATCATCGGATGAAAGAATGTTGGGGTAGAAAATACGGTCTGCAGACATCAAAATGCTCCTCCGTGGTTGGCGCGGCGAGCGTCGGTGGTGTGCCACCTATGAAGAGTAGGCCGTTTCCCCAAAGCTTCAATAACAAATGCTACTGAAGCGTCGTTTGATCAACGCCCAGAAGCTGGAAGACGATCGCGTTGATGTTTTCCCTTTCCGTGGAGAATGAGAATCCGCCACGGATATCCCGTCCCGCGGAGGCGAAAAGGGCTGGTATCTGCATGCCGTCGAAGACTTCCACGACGCTCAGCAGCGCCGGTGCATCATAATCCAGATCGATTACGGCACCGTCCAATCGAGCGTTCGATAGTGCAGCACCCAATTCAGAGGGCGAGACCGGTCCCTGCAACTCTATGCCAGCTTCGTCCCAGGCGCGTCTAACGGCGGGGGAAAGAAAAGGCGGCGGTCCGACCACCATCAACCTGATCCTGCGCATCGTACCCTTTTTTCGACTTACCTGCCCGTGCGTGAGCAGCAGGCATCAAACCGTTTAAAGGGTAAAGGGGTCCAGATGAACCCGGCTTTAACATTTCAGGCAGAAACGAACCTTTAGCGGCGCGCGGAGACAAGGCCGAAGAGTGCTCCATGCGGATCGAGGCACTGGGCCGCCCAGCTCCCTCCCGGCACTTCGGACGCATCCATCAGGACCTTGCCGCCGCCTCGGCGTACCCTATCGAGCGCGTCGTCGATCCCGTCCACGTTGAAGTAGTAAACCCAGCTGGGAACAGGCACGCCCTGGGGACGCCGCATCATGCCGCCGATGACCTCACCGTGTTCGGCAAAGATCCGGTACGGTCCCATCGCGCCCATGTCGAAGTCATGATCCTGGGTCCAGCCGAACATCCCGCTATAGAAATCAAAGCTCGCTTCGAGGTCGCCTGCATAGAGCTCGTACCAGGCAGTGGTTCCGGGTGCCCCCTTGGGCGGCGATGCGGGCATGTCTTCCATCGGCAGAGGCGTCATGATGTTGATCACGGCACCGTCGGGATCGGCGACGACGGCAAAGCGTCCGACACCCTGGATATCTTCAGGCCGACGATGGACCGTGCCGCCATTCTCCCGGAATGCTGCAGCCGTGGCGTCAACATCGTCAACGGCCACGTAGCCGCTCCAGTTCGGCGGCATGTGGCCGGCAAGATGGGGCGGCAGGCTCATCATTCCGCCAATGCCCGGGCACCCCTCCCCCTGGCCGATCTGGAAGATGAAGTAAGGCGGGCCTTCTGTGCCCATCGCCATCTCACTCAGCCACCAGCCAATGACGTCGCCGTAGAAGCGGCCCGCAGCTTGGGTGTCCGACGTCATCAGTTCGCACCAGATGAACTTGCCGTGCGTATCGCTCCTGGTCTGCGACGATGTCTGCAGCATTTTGGCCCTCCCTTGCTCGGCTTGGCCGAGGTTGCTTCAATTTGCCAGGTCGAGATCTAGCTCCGGCGGCTGTACTGCGCTTCCATGAACTGCTTCCAGCTGCCATCCGGCTGCTTTGCGCTGGAGGTGAAAATCCGATGGTCGTCATCGGTGAAGACGATCTGCTCGCGATAATCGCCGGTCTTGGTGGGATCGGCGAAATCGGGTCCGGTCGTGTAGAGGCTGAGGGTGGTGCCGTCGTCCGACACCTCGCCTTCATAAACCCACATATGGACCATCATCGAACCGATCCAGCTGCCGACATACCTTCCTTTCGCCGGGTCGTATCCAAGCGTCAGAACCGTGGTTGCGGGACCGCCTCCGTCAGGCATCTCGCCTTTTCCCTCCGCGACGAACCAGAGGCCGTGCAGGGAGCGCACCTCCTCCGTCCACGGCTCGGCGCCTGTCATGTCCTGCGAGGTAACGTCCCAGGTACCGACCAGCTTTTGCAGAAACGTATGCTCCGACTGCGGCTGCGACATTTCCATTGCCATGCTGCTTCTCCTCGGTTGGATGATGCGCTGCCTTAGTGGCAGCAGGATGCGCCTTCTTCTTTCTCCGGCTCGTATTCGTCATGGCGTTTGACGAAGTTCATCGTCGTCTCCTCGTTGCGGCCGAAGGGCGCCCGGTCGAGGATCATCAGTGTGCCGATCAGTTCTTCGCCGCCACGGGCATAGGTGGAATAGGTATGGAAGATATCGCCCTTCTCGTCCTTGTAGAAGGCGGAAAGCCCGGGAAGCTCGTCATGGGCGTCGGCGGAGGGCGTCGCTCGGAAATTGTAGTTCACCGTCTCCTGCGCCAGGTCGTCCTTGGTGAAGGAGACATGGAAATCGAAGTTGAAATCGGAGCCGAAGGAGGAAACCCAGGGGAATTTCCAGCCCATGCGCTGTCGATAGGCCTCGATCTTCTCGATGGGTGCGCGAGAAACAGCGGCATAGGTGACGTCGTGGTGATTGAGATGTACCAGCGTGCCGTCGATGTGGTCGGAATGGAAGGAACAACCCGTGCAGCCGGCCTCCCAGTCCGGACCCATCATGAAGTGGTAGATAATGAGTTGGCTGCGACCATCGAAGAGGTCAGCAAGCCGCTTCTGCCCGTCCGGTGCATGGAAGATGTAATCCTTGTCCATCTTGACGCAGGGAAGCGCCCGGCGTTCCGCCCGCACCTTGTCGCGCAGGCGCGTCTCCTCCTTTTCGAGCAGCAGCAGCCGGCGGCGCGCCTCCAGCCATTCCTCCCGGGACACCACCGGATTTAGGGGCGATGCAACTGCGTTCATGACACCCTCCTCGTGCTTGACATTTACGTTGATATCAACATATATGGATCATGTCAAACAGCCTCCTGGTTCCTTTCTCCACAACACTCCATGTCCGAGATACCTGCCTTTGCCTGCATGTGCAGCGGGCAGCCCGCGCGCTTGCCCGGCGCTTCGACACGGCGCTCAAGCCGCTGAACCTCAACAACGGCCAGTTCTCGCTGATGATGGCGCTGAACCGCCCTGAACCGGCCCCCATGGGGCCGGTCGCAGACCTCTTGGCCATGGATCGGACCACCCTGACAGCGGCGATCAAGGTGCTCGAGCGGCGCGGGCTCGCGGAAACGATGGCGGACCCGAAGGACCGGCGCAGCCGGCTGATGCGCCTGACGGATGAAGGCACCGCGCTGCTGACCAAGGCGCTGCCGATCTGGCAGGAGGTTCACGGCAAGCTGGACGAAGAGCTCGGCGAGGAGATGGCGCCGCTGCGAAAGACCCTGCTCGCCATCAGGTAAAGCGGCCTGCAATCCTTGGGTCGGAACGAAAGTCGTCCACGGAAAAGCCCAGCCTCAGCAAGGGAAAGCCGCCGATCGCCTGCACTCCCGAGGGCGACAGGCGCATGCGCCAGCTTTGCCGCTCCACGGGTTCGCGAGCCGCAAAGCCCTTGGCCGTGAGGAGAGCAATGTTGAGCCCAGCGGTCGGGTCGCGCACCGATCGGTACAGGATCGCTTCCATCTCCGCCTTGCGTGCCGCATCTGCCAGGCCCTGGCAGGCAGTGTAGTCGGTCCGATCCTCCCAAAAGGGCCGATCGCGGTCCAGCGGCGGTCGCGTCAGGTCGATTGCCCGCCCCGTGGCGATGGCTGCTGCGAAGGCCGTGTATTCCGCCGCATTGGCAGGCAGAGGCGTATCCGGGGACTCGCAGAAGAACAGCAGCCGGTAGAAGGCGATCTCGGCCAGCGCCGTTTCCACTGCGGCCCCGGCGTAGAATACGCCCAATGTGCGTCCGGCGCGGCGGAAACGGGAACCATGGGGATAGGCGGCACCATAGCGGAAAGGCGTCGCCAGCAGGTAATCCAGGCCTGCACATTCGGGTGGGAAGGTCGGCTTGGTATCTTCCAGAAGATCCTCGAGCAGCGCCTGCTCCTCGACCGTCTCGACGAGCTTCATTGTGGACACCTGATGCTGCGCCTCCACCAGCCGCCAAAAGCGCCCCGAGACGCTGCGCGCCTCAGACGAGAGCGCGGCGGGCGTCCAGGTAGGCAAGGACATCGGTCAATCCGGTCACCGTTGTGATCTTCTGAGCCGGCGTGCCGCCGAGCATCGTGTTGGGGTTGCGCATCCAGCTCTTGGCCACCCCTTCGTCACCGCCAGTAATGGCATCGAGCGAGCGGAAAAGCCGGATCAGCAAGAGCGCCAGTTCGAAGGGCTTGGTGCCTTTTTCCAGGTGATGATCCAGCCGCTTCATGCGCGACACTGAAGCCTCGGAAACGCCTATCGCGGCTGCAAGTGTGCGCGCGCTCAGGCCAAGACGTTCCGCCGCGGCGACAGTTGCCTTGGTGACAACTTGCCGCTCTGAAACGAGTGGAGGGCTCTCTTTCTGGAGAAATTTCATGACGCACACCTTTCTCATGAAAGGTAGCATTTTGCGCGAGAGATTCAAGGGAGCGGTTTACGCTCCCTTGAAGAGACGTCAGGCGACAGAAACAGGCACTTCCGTGGAGGTGCGCATGGCGTGGCTGTAGGGGCAGACGATGTGGGCCTTGGCCACGAGATCTTCAGCCTGCGCCTTGTCCATGCCGGGGATGTCGACCGAGATCGAAACCTCGATGCCGAAACCGGTGCCATCGTCGCGTGGGCCGATGCCGACGGTGGCGGTCACCTTGGCGTCCTCGGGGATCTTCACCTTCTCCTTTCCGGCGACGTTCTTGAGAGCGCCGAGGAAGCAGGCCGAATAGCCGGCCGCGAAAAGCTGTTCCGGATTGGTGCCGGTTGCACCGTCGCCGCCAAGCTCCTTCGGCACGGTCAGTGTGACGTCCAGCACGCCATTTTCCGAGACGGCACGGCCGGACCGGCCGCCGGTGGCAGATGCTTTGGTGGTGTAGAGAATGGGCATGGGAGGCTCCTCTTCAGGGGGATAAAGCTTTTCCGCAATTGAATTGCGCACAATACAATTACCCGCATTGCAATGTCAGGTCAAGCCTGCGACAATGCAGCCTTAAACAAGGTAGAGCACATGGCCGCGAAGTCAGGCCCTCAGTCCAATAAACCAATGGAGGCATCGCCAGTTCAGGTCGATGCTATGCTGTGCTTTGCAATCTATGGCGCGGCCCACGCCTTCACCCGGGCCTACAAGCCGCTTCTCGACCCGCTTGGCCTGACCTATCCGCAATATCTGGTGATGCTGATCCTCTGGGCGGAGGATGATCTGCCCGTCAAGACGATCGGAGAACGGCTCGGCCTCGATTCCGGCACGCTTTCCCCGCTCCTCAAGCGGCTGGAGCAGGCGCAGTTTGTGAAACGCATGCGTGACAAACAGGACGAGCGCCAGGTGAAGATCCTGCTGACACCCAAGGGTGACGCGCTGAGAACCGAAGCATCTGGGGTAATGCAGGCGGTTGGTTCCGCCACCGGATGCAGCCTGCAAGAGGTGGAGGTCCTGCGCGAGAGCCTGCAGGGGCTGCGCCGCAGGCTGCTTCAGCAGCCTGCGGACTGACATCTTGGTTTACTGCCAGACGACGATGCGGGCTTTCTCCGGTACCCGTTCGTAAAGGTCGATCACGTCCTGGTTCATCAGCCGAACGCATCCTGACGACACCGCCTTGCCGATCGAGCGCCATTCCGGCGAGCCGTGCAGACGGTAAAGCGTATCCTCACCGCCCTTGAAGATGTAGAGAGCGCGCGCGCCAAGCGGGTTGTCGAGACCCGGAGGCTGGCCGCCATTTTCTGCCGAATATTTGGCAAGCTGCGGCTGGCGCGCGATCATCTCCGCCGGTGGCGTCCATTTCGGCCATTTCTGCCGCCATTGGATGACACCCTCGCCTTCCCAGGCAAAGCCTTCGCGACCGATGCCGACGCCATAGCGCATTGCGGTCCCACCTGGCTCGACGAGATAAAGGAAGCGTGAGGCGGTATCGACGACCACGGTTCCCGGGCGCTCGCCCGTGGGATCCACGACCTGCTGGCGATAGTAGCGCGGATTGATCTCCCAATAGGGAATGGCAGGGATGACAAAGCCGCCATCGACAACGCTGCCGTACATTGCATCCAGATCCGGCGAGCGGCCGGAAGGAAGCCGCGGCGGAGGCGCGAAGGCGACGGGAGTGGCCCTCAAGGGACGCGGGCTGCTGGAAGCGCAGCCGGCAAGCGTCGAGGCCGCACCCGCCGCAAGCAGCGAGAGCACGCCACGGCGGGAATAGAAGGTATTGCTGGTCATGTTGGGAAACCGCCCGATTTCTCGTTCTTTGGAATAGCGCATCAACGGCAAGGCCAGCGCAATTGTTCCACCGGCCACTTTGCCTAACACGGCATCGTTTACGGTTTCCTACGGCAGCGGGCCTGCCAGCGGAAGGCACGTTCGCGTGAGAAGGATCAGCCGATCAGATAACGACGATCGGGGCGGAGGCCGGGACGCGATCATAAAGATCGATGATGTCCTGGTTCAGCATGCGCACGCAGCCGGAAGAAGTGGCCTTGCCGACGGACTGCCAGTCCGGCGTGCCGTGGACGCGGTAGAGCGTGTCCTTGCCGTCCTTGAAGATATAGAGCGCGCGGGCGCCGAGCGGGTTGTTCAGCCCCGGATTGGCGCCACCATTGGCGGCAGCGAACTGCCGCAGTTCCGGCTGCCGCTCGACCATCTCCCCCGGAGGCGTCCAGCGTGGCCACTTCGCTTTCCGCTGAATGACGCCACGCCCTGACCAGGCAAACCCTTCCTTGCCGAGACCGACGCCGTAGCGGATGGCCTTGCCCCCGGACTGCACGAGATAGAGATAATGGCCGCGGGTATCGACCACGATGGTGCCGGGGGCTTCCGTTGTCTCATACGGCACTTCCTGGCGCAGGAAACGCTGATCGATGCGAGAATATGGGATGGCGGGCAGCGTGTGTCCCTCGTCGCGGATCGAGCCATACATGGCACGATGAACCGGACTGGACACCGGCAGACCATAGCTTTGCCGGTAGGTCTGATGGAAATGGGTCGGATAAAGCTGACGCCGGTGCGGAATACCGCCAGGCATTGCTGGCGGCTGGTTGGTCGGCGGCTCGGCATAAGGGGGAACGTTGAACACCGGCGCCGTTTCCTGAACGAAAACATCCGGGTTCATGCGGCTCGTGTCGGTCACCAGGATGCAGCCGCTCAAGGCTCCGAGAACGGACGCAACGCCCACCAGATTGAGGACTCGGCGCAGAGTGTGAGGCAAGGAAAACATGACGACCCGATTCCGGCAGATGACACCACGGTCACAATGGCGGACGCGGCTGGCGCGAAACTGGAGCGATGGCGACAGCTAGGGCAGACCTCTCCACTCGCCTCACCGGACTTGTAGCACTTTCACCGACCGAGCCTCACCGACAGAAGGCTCGTCCGGTGGCGCGCTGAAGAGGAGCGCGATCAACATCTAACATTAGTCAAATACATAAACTCTGAGGGGTGATTTCTCGGTGAGCCCACAGAATCGTTTCGTAAAGTGTTGATGAGAAAAACGTCCCAATCCGCCAGGTTCGCGTAGCCGAACCCTCCTTGAAGCTCTCACGCCAAACGGACCCATCATGTCACGCCCCAAAGTCAAAACAGCGCTAGCAGGAATACTGATCCTCATCGGTCTCTCATTCGCTGCGTTCGCGACCTTCTCCGTCAACCGGCTCGGCGCCATCGAAAGGCACCTGGAAGAAATCGCTGGCGAGGCGATGCCCACGATCGCGGCGGTCAAGGACATGGAAGTCCAAGTGATGACCATCCGCACCGGCTACCGGAGCCATTTGCTGAGGGACGACGCAGCGGGCAAGGCAGAGGCTCAGAAGTCCATCGATACCGCCTGGACAATGCTGCAGGACAAAGGGGAACGGTTCAGAAAGCTCAACCCGACCGAAACCGAGCCCCAGCTCCTCCGCAGCGTAGAAGAGGAGATGGCCAAGTATATCCAGATCGGCAAGCGCGTGCTTGAGCACTCCAGCAACGGCGATGTGAAGGCTGCCAACGACATCTTGAGAACGGAAATGGTGAAGCCTGCCGAGGCTGCAGCAGCAAGCCTCGCAGAGCTCACGAAGACTGGCATCAATGACGCCATTGCCGCGCAGAAAAGTGCGGAAGCGGCATATGCGACGACACTAACGGTAACTTTAACGGCGATTGGATTTCTGGCTGCCATCATCGCCGGCGCGATCTGGTTTGCCATCACCGGCATTGCGAAACCGATTCAGGCGATCACCCATTCCATGAACACGCTCGCCAAGGGCGATGCAGAAACGGCCATCCCCTTCGCCGGTCGTGCCGACGAGATCGGCGAGATGGCGGCAGCCGTCGAGGTGTTCCGCACGAACGCGCTTGAGAACCGCCGCCTGGAGCAGGAGGCGAATGCCCAGCGTTCGCAGTCGGAAGAACAGCGCCGCCGCACGGCCGAGCAGGAGCGTATCCGCGCCGAAGCCATGGCACAGGCAACCACGGGCTTGGCCGATGGCCTGAAGCAGCTTTCCGCCGGCAATCTCGGCGTCCAGCTGACGCAGTCCTTCGCCGAGGAATTCGAAGGCCTGCGCGAGGACTTCAACCGCTCGGTCATGCAGCTTCGCGAAACCATGACGGCGGTGGCGGAATCCACCAGCTCGATCGACAGCGGCTCGCGCGAGATCAGCCAGAGCGCGGAAGACCTGTCCAAGCGCACCGAACAGCAGGCCGCCTCGCTGGAAGAGACCGCCGCAGCCCTCGACCAGATCACCACCAATGTCGCCAACTCCTCCAAGCGTGCCGAAGAGGCCCGCACGGTGGCGATCCAGGCGAACGAGAGCGCCCGCCATTCCGGCGCCGTCGTCGCCAATGCCGTCGATGCCATGGGCAAGATCGAGCAGTCGTCGAACCAGATCTCCAGCATCATCGGCGTCATCGACGACATCGCCTTCCAGACAAACCTCCTGGCGCTCAACGCCGGCGTCGAAGCAGCACGTGCCGGCGAAGCCGGCAAGGGCTTTGCCGTCGTCGCCCAGGAAGTCCGCGAACTGGCACAGCGTTCGGCAACCGCTGCCAAGGAGATCAAGGACCTGATCCGCAATTCATCGGTGGAAGTCGGAAACGGTGTTCATCTCGTCAGCCAGACCGGCGAAGCGCTGAAGACGATCGAAGCCTATATCGTCACGATCAACCAGCACATGGACGCGATCGCCACCTCTTCCCGTGAACAGTCGGTCGGGCTGTCGGAAGTCAACACCGCCGTCAACCAGATGGACCAGGTGACGCAGCAGAACGCCGCCATGGTGGAAGAAGCCAATGCCGCCGGTGCCACGCTTGCCAACGAAGCAGGCCGCCTGCGGGAACTCGTTGCGCAATTCCAGCTGAACGGCTCGTCTTCCGGACAGGCAGCACGGCGAGGCGCACCGGTCGCAGCCAGCATGGCATCGGCACCGGCGGCATCACCGGCCCGCAGCATGGTCAACAAGATTGCCCGCGCTTTCACTGGCAAGAGCGCGACAGCCGCTGCCATCAGCACCGAGAGCTGGGAAGAGTTCTGATCTCTCGATGAAGGAAGGCCGGATGCCCAAGCATCTGGCCTTTCTTGCCTCGAATGAGCTCGGGTCAGCGCCGAAGCTGCACGGCGTCAGCTGCCACTTTCAGCAAAGGGCATGTCAGCTGGAGCGCGAGTCGACTACAAGAAATGAGGGTCTATTTCCAATCATTCGAATTTAGTCGAATTAGAAGCTTTGTTCTTGAAAGTCGCCCCGATCAAATACTGACGGGGTGGGCAATTGCCAGACAATCAAATCAAGCGTCCCTTGTGGATGACAATCACAGCATGCGGCTTTGCTGCTGTTCTATTCTCCAGCATCGCAATCGGCGGCACCGCCTGGCACCGCCAGTCGGTTGCGACAGAGGATGCCCTGAACCGTGAAGTTGCGGGCGACCTTGCCCTCCTCGAGACGGACATGGCGGCACAGAAGAAAGGCGCTTCGGCGCTGGCGGTGGCGATTGCTGGTCAGCCGGACATCGCAGGGCTGATCGAAGGCAATGCACGCGACGAAATCATCGGCCGCTTCGCTGGATCGATGCCCGCGATCGTCAGCGAGGGCGGTCTCCAGCTAATAACTTTCGTCAATGCCAACGGCGAAGCCGTTGCGCGCATCCACACGCCGGAGAAGTTCGGCGACGACATGACGGGCCGCCGCAAGACGATCGTTGAAGCTTTGGCCACCGGCAAACTGGTTGCGGGAACCGAACCCGGCCGAACGGCCGTCAGCATGTTCGCTTCTGCTCCCGTCATCCGTGACGGCAAGACCGTGGGCGTCGTCGACGTCGGTACCAGTCTGACCAATGACTATTTCACACCTCTGGCAACCCGGATCGGCGGCGAGGTTGCAGTTCACATCCTGGTAGAAGGCAAGCTTGAGAGACAGGCTTCTACGTCCCAAACATCGTTCCTATCGCCGGAGGCGCTGAAGACCGCCTTTGACGGCACGCCTGTCGAGGCGCAGGTCAAAACGGATCGCGGCAGCTACATCGTCAGAACGGTGCCGTTCAACAACTTCTCCGGCACCAAGATTGGCGTCCTGGAGCTCGCTTCCGACGTTACTTCCGTTCTGGAGGATGCGCAGACTGCACTCTGGACAACGGTTGCGGGCACGATCATCGTTTCGCTTCTCTCGCTTGTCGGCTTCTTCTTCTTTGCCCGTTCGCTCGGCAGCGTCCTTGGGCGCCTCACCGCAACGATGTCGCGGCTGGCCGGTGGTGACCTCAATGCGAATATCGAAGGCGAGAGCCGTCCGGACGAAGTCGGGGCCATGGCGCGTGCGGTGAAAGTATTCAAAGACAATGCCATTCACGCCAAGGAACTGGAGCGGGAAAGCGAAAGCCAACGCAGCCAGACGGAAGAGCAGCGTCGCAGAACGGCCGAACAGGATCGCATCCGCGCCGAGGCGATGGCGCAAGCGACCACCGGGCTTGCCGATGGGCTGAAGCAGCTGGCCGCCGGCAATCTGGGTTTCCAGCTCACCCAGGCCTTCGCCGAAGAGTTCGAAAGCCTGCGCGCCGACTTCAACCAGGCTGTCGAGCAGTTGCGGGATACCATGACGTCGGTATCCGAGGCCACGGGCACCATCGACAGCGGCTCGCGTGAAGTCAGCCACAGCGCCGATGATCTTTCCAAGCGCACAGAACAGCAGGCGGCGTCGCTCGAGGAAACTGCAGCCGCACTGGACCAGATTACCACCAATGTTGCGAACTCCTCCAAGCGTGCAGAAGAAGCTCGCTCGGTGGCCATCCAGGCGAATGACAGCGCCCGCCAGTCCGGCGCTGTTGTTGCCAACGCAGTCGATGCCATGGGCAAGATCGAGCAGTCGTCGAACCAGATTTCCAACATCATCGGGGTCATCGACGATATCGCGTTCCAGACGAACCTTCTGGCGCTGAACGCCGGCGTGGAAGCGGCACGTGCCGGAGAAGCCGGCAAGGGCTTTGCCGTCGTTGCTCAGGAAGTGCGCGAACTCGCTCAGCGCTCTGCAACGGCTGCCAAGGAGATCAAGGACCTGATCCGCAATTCATCCGTGGAAGTCGGAAACGGTGTTCATCTCGTCAGCCAGACTGGCGAAGCGCTGAAGACGATCGAAGCCTATATTGTCACGATCAACCAGCACATGGACGCGATCGCCACGTCGTCCCGCGAGCAGTCGGTTGGTCTGAACGAGGTCAACACCGCCGTCAACCAGATGGACCAGGTGACGCAGCAGAACGCTGCCATGGTAGAAGAAGCCAATGCCGCCGGGGCGAACCTCGCCAGCGAGGCAAGTCGCCTGCGCGAGCTGATCGGGCAGTTCGACCTTGGCCGCGGCAGCACGCAGGGCGCGGCACTGCGCTCGACTGGCGCCGTGATGGCCGCCCGGCCGAACCACACCCCTGCCGCTTCGCCGGCGCGCGGCATGGTCGGCAAGATCGCCAAGGCCTTCGGCGGAGGCAAAGCTTCGGCTGCCGCCGCGACCGCCACGGAGAGCTGGGAAGAGTTCTGAGCAGCCCACCCTGACTGAGTGCAAGCCCGGGAGCCGAAATGCTTCCGGGCTTTTGCGTTCTTCTGTCCTCAGTTGATCGGCGAGGCCGCCTCGATCATCGCCGTCAGCGTCGACAGCCGATCCGCGTCGCGCGGTAGCTTGTCGTTGCGCAGCCTGGCGATACGGGGAAACCGCATGGCGACGCCCGACTTGTGGCGGGTGGAGCGGTTGATCCCCTCGAAGGCCACCTCCAGGACGAAGCCGAAATCCGGCTCGGCGCGAACGGCCCGAACCGGCCCGAACCGCTCCACCGTGTTGTCACGCACGAACTTGTCTAGCACTTCGAGCTCGGCATCCGTGAAGCCGAAATAGGCCTTGCCCACGGGCACAAGCTGCTCGCCATCCGGCGTTTCCGCCCATACCCCGAATGTAAAGTCGGAATAATAGCTTGAGCGCTTGCCGTGGCCGCGCTGCGCGTAGAGCATGACGGCATCAATGTTGTAGGGATCACGTTTCCACTTGAACCACGGCCCCTTGAGACGGCCAGCCTGGTAGGCGCTGTCCTTGCGCTTGATCATCACGCCCTCGATCACCGGATCGGGCGGATCGACACGCAGGCGGTCGAGCTCGTCCCAGTCGGAGAAAGGGACGAGATCCGAAAGGTCGAAGCGGTCGTGAGGCGCCTTGTCGATCACATCGCCCAACCGCTCGCGGCGCTCCAGGAAGGTGCGGGCGCGGACATCCTCGTCGCTTTCGAACAGCAGGTCGTAGGCACGCACGAAGGCGGGGTAATCGTCCAACATCCGGCTCGTCACCGTCTTGCGGTTGAGGCGCTGCTGGAGGTCGGAGAATGTGCGGGTCGGGCTGTTGGAACGCATGGTGCCGCCCACAAGCAGTTCGCCGTCCACGACGCCTTCGAAGTTGATCGAGTCCACGATGTCCGGGAAGGCACCAGTGATGTCGTCGCCGGAGCGGGAATAGAGTTTCTTCGTGCCGCCATAGCTCGACATCTGGATGCGGATGCCGTCCCACTTCCATTCGGCTGCGTAATCCTCATGGTCCAGCTTCTCGAGATCGCCCTCCTCCACCGGATTGGCGAGCATGACCGAGTGGAAGATCGCCGGCGTTGCCAGCACCGGCTTCTCCGCCCTGCCCTCCAGCCAGGCGAAAAGCGGCTCGTAGGGTGGGCCGAGCCCATGCCAGAGCGTCTCGATCTCGGTGACGTCCTTCTGTTTCTCCCCTGGGCCGCTCATATCCGACAGCGCCTGCTTGGCGAGCCGGGCGGAGACGCCGATGCGGAGCGCGCCGGTGGCGAGCTTCAGGAAGGCGAAGCGGCTGGAGGGGTCAAGATGATCGAGCAGGTCGCGGACGGCGGCGCGGACTTCGGTCCGACCGAGCGAGTTCATCATCGTAACGACTTCGCCGAGCCGCGGCTGCTCCTCGTCGGTCGTATCGTCCTTCTCGCCCCCATCCCAAACGAGCGCGATGGTTTCGGCGAGATCCCCGACGTAATCGTAGGAATACTGGAAGAGGACCGGATCGAGCTTCTCCAGAACCAGCTCCCGCAGGAGCGCCGGCTTGATGTTCCTCAGGTCGAGCGTACCGGCGAGGGCCGCGAGGCCATAGCCGCGGTCTGGGTCAGGCGTGTCGCGGAAATAGTCGGCGAGCAGCTTCAGCTTGCCGTTGCGCGACGGCGTCAGGACAAGGCGGTCGAGGAGCGTGGAGAAGGCTTTCATCAATCCCCCTCGTCTTCGTAACCGACGAGATGCAGCGGTCGGGCCGGAATGCCCTGCAACTCGCACCAGCGCACGAGCGCCTCCTCCCGGCCATGGGTTACCCAGACCTCCGAAGGCCGGACCTCCCTGATCGTCTCCAGAAGCTCCGGCCAGTCGCAGTGATCGGAGATCACCAGAGGCAGCTCCACCCCGCCCTGCTTGGCGCGCTGGCGCACCATCATCCAGCCGGAGGCGAATGCGATCAGCGGCTCGTTGAAGCGGCGCGCCCAGCGATCCTGAAAGGCCGAGGGCGGCCCGACAACTACGGCGCCCTTGAAGGCATCGGGAGCCTTCTTTTCCAGGGTCGCGGGGCGGATGTCGCCGAGCTCGATCCCTTGGTCGCGGTAATAGTCGCAGAGTTTCGCCAGTGCACCGTGGATGTAGATCGGCTCATGGTAGCCGCAGTCGCGGATCAGCCGGATGACGCGCTGCGCCTTGCCGAGCGCATAGGCGCCGATCATGTGGCTGCGCTCGGGAAACTGCTTCAGCGAGGTGAGCAGCTTGCCTATCTCGCCCTTGGGGTCCGGGTGGTGGAAGACCGGCAGCCCGAAGGTCGCCTCGGTAATGAAGACGTCGCAGACGACGGGTTCGAAGGAGGCGCAGGTGGGATCCGTACCACGCTTGTAGTCGCCGGAGACGTTGATCCTGAGGCCATCCTTCTGGATGAGGATCTGGGCCGAGCCCAGGACGTGCCCTGCGGGGTGGAAGCAGACGGTGACGCCGTCCACCTCGACGCGCTCGCCAAACTCCACCGCCTGTTCTGATCCGCAGAAGTCCTCGCCATAGCGGATCCGCATGATGTCGAGCGTCTGCCGCGTGGCCAGCACCTTGCCGTGGCCGGCGCGCGCGTGATCGGAATGGCCATGGGTGATAAGCGCCCGCTCGACGGGCCGCACCGGATCGACATGGAAGCGGCCGATGGGGCAGAACAGCCCGGCCGGTGTGGGGTGAAGCAGCGCCTCTGGTTTCATTCCGAAGGAGATAGGGCAACTGGCTTGGGATAAAAGGCTAGCGGCGCCACAACTCAAGACGGTCGCGACCGCCATTCTTGGCGGCGTACAGGGCCTTGTCGGCATTGATCAGGAGCGCTTCGGGTGTTTCGCCGTCCTGGGGAAAACATGCCACACCCATGCTGCAGGTGACGTGCACCGCCTCACCTTCGATGACCACCGGGCGCGCCATGGCTGCACGCAACTCCTGGAGCCTTGCGATCACGCTTCCGTCATGCTCATGGCCCGGATTGCTGAAGACGATGGCGAACTCGTCGCCGCCGAGACGCACCAGAAGGTCGCTGGCGCGGATACAGTGGCCAAGGCGCAGAGCAAGTGTTCTCAGCACCTCGTCGCCAGCGGCGTGTCCAAGCGTGTCGTTGATCTGCTTGAAGTTGTCGAGGTCCAGATAGGTCGTCGTGATATGACGGCCTTCGCGCCTTGCCTCAGCAAGGGCACGGTTGAACTGGGTCCAGAACAAGGTGCGGTTCGGCAAGCCGGTCAGCGGATCGTGGTGGGCCATGTGGTGGATGCGCTCTTCCGTCCGCGTGCGCTCGATTGCGATCCCGGCGATATCGGTTGCCATGGCGGTCAGCTCACGCTCCAGTGGCGTGGGCTCGCGGACCGTGTTGGAATAAAGCGCGAAAGTGCCGAGCACCACATTGTCTGACGAAAGGATTGGTGAGGACCAGCAGGAGCGGAAGCCGAAGCGCAGCGGCAGTTCGCGATAGGACTGCCACAAGGGATCTTCCAGCACATCGCTGACGATCACCGGCTCACGACGCCAGGCTGCTGTGCCGCAGGATCCGGCAGAGGGACCGATTGCGGTCCCGTCGATCAGCTTGCGATAATCCTCCGGCAGGCGCGGGGCAGCGCCATGATGCAGATGTCCCGTTGTCTCATTCATCAGCAATACGGAGGCAGTGATGTCCTGCAATTCCTCTTCGACCAAGTCCACGAGCGCATGGAGAACCTTGTCGAGCGGCTGACCGCGCGCGATCATGTCAAGAAGCCGCGCGTGGCCGTGACGCAGACCATCCTGGCGCTTGCGTTCCGTGATGTCGCGGGAAATGCCAATCAGTCCGACAATCCGCCCCCCTGCGTCGCGCAATGCCGTCTTGCTCGATTGAAGCCAGCGCTGAGATCCACCATACGAAAGCTGGTGCTCATGATCGACCATCGGCTCACCCGTGGACATCACCGTCTGCTCGGCAAGGAAGAGCTCCTCGGCTGCTTCTACCGTGAACAAGTCGAAATCGCTTTTGCCAAGCAAGCGGTTCGGGCTTTCGAGACCATGCGCGCGTGCTGTCGCGGCATTCGTCAACACAAAGCGGCTGCGACGATCCTTGACGTAGATCTGGTCAGGGAACTGGTCGATCAGGGAGTGGGCGTTAAGCTCGTTGATGACGAGCAGCGCGTCCTGGATGTTGCCTTCCGTCGAGATTCTCATGAGACGGTGGCACAACTCCTCGAGTGGCACGAAGTCGGGCTGCGGATGCATGTCACGTGACACAGGACTTCCCATCCAATGCCTCTCCCCATCGCTGATTCGACGAAAGTGCTTCTCGCTGCACAGATACTGAAGGGCAATTCCTTAATCTTTCTTAAGATATTGCGATAAAATGCGAAGCATCGGCAAACGAGGTACGGTCTCGTTTAA
>JAEWOP010000005.1 GCA_023399635.1 Pseudomonadota bacterium | reverse complement strand
TCTACTGCCCGGGCGATCGCAAGGTATATCTGGACACGGCGTTCTTCGACGATCTGCAGCGTCAATTCCAAGCCTCAGGTGACTTTGCGCAGGCCTACGTGATTGCGCATGAAGTCGGACATCACGTGCAAAACCTTCTCGGCATCCTGCCGCGCTTCAATCAGGCGCGACAACGCATGAGCGAAGCCGAGGCTAACCAGATGTCTGTGCGGGTCGAACTGCAGGCCGATTGTTTTGCTGGCGTTTGGGGGAAGTTCACCGACCAGAAGGGCATCCTTGAGCAAGGGGATCTTGATGAGGCGCTGAACGCCGCCAGACAGATTGGCGACGACACCCTGCAGAAACGAAGCCAAGGCTATGTAGTACCGGAAAGCTTCAATCATGGCACTTCGGCGCAGCGTATGGAGTGGTTCCGTCGCGGCTTCGAAAGCGGCGATATGAATAGCTGTGACACGTTCTCCGCCGATCTCTGAGCCGTCTTGCCACTACTGAGCTGCATCGATGCGCATGGGAGAAGGGCCTGTTGAGGCGGATCGGTTCTGCTTTCGTGCTGGCTAGGTTCCGAACCATCAACAGCTTTGTCGGCTGTATCAAAAACATTGAAGGGCCAAGGCCTTATGGGCAAGGGCTCTGGGCTTGCCGCCTGCGGGGGCCTGTTCTATAGCTCCGTCGCGCCGCTTGCCAATCCCTTGGAAGCGGCGTTTCGCGTCTGGAGAACCTTATGTCGAAGCAGTCCTTTTCTGGTGGCGCCGTTGCAGAAAGCGACAACTGGGGCCGGCACATCCGCGCGACCGTCGGACTGGGCATTCCATTTGTCGGTGCGCAGCTCGCGCAGATGGCCATCAACACAACCGACGTCATCATGGTCGGGTGGCTCGGCACCACTGAACTTGCGGCCATTGTCCTCGCCAGCCAGGTATTCTTTATCGTCTTCATCTTCGGTACGGGGTTCGCCGCAGCGGTTGTTCCCATGGTGGCTCATGCCGTGGGTCGTGGTGATGTTACATCCGTGCGCCGCGCGGTGCGCATGGGAATCTGGGTGACGTTAGGCTATGGCGCCGTGACGGCGCCAGTTCTATGGTTTTCGGAAGCGCTCCTGCTTGGCTTTGGTCAAGAGCCGGAGGTTGCAAGACTTGCGCAGGGATATCTGCGTGTCGCGCAGTGGGGCATCTTTCCCGCCTTAACCCTCATGGTGCTGCGCAGTTTCCTGAGCGGACTGGAGCGAGGAAGCATCATCCTTTATGTTACTATCGCGATGTTCCTTGCCAACGCGGCGCTGAACTACGCGCTCATCTTCGGCAACTTCGGATTTCCGGCCTGGGGGCTGGTCGGTGCGGCGGTTGCGTCGGTCTGCGCCAGCACGTTCGGCTGTGCGATGATCATGGCCTATATCGTAAGCCAGGCGGAAACGAAGACCTTCGAATTGTTTGTCCGCTTCTGGCGCGCAGATTGGGGGGCTATCTGCGAAAATCTGGCACTTGGGCTACCAATCAGCTTCACGATCCTGGCGGAAACGAGTTTGTTCGCTGCGGCTTCTCTGCTGATCGGCACGATCGGAACAAGGGAATTGGCCGCGCACGGGATTGCACTGCAGCTCGCCTCCATAGCCTTCATGATCCCGTTGGGCCTGGCCCAGGTGGCGACGGTGCGCGTCGGTTTGGCCTATGGCCGCGAGGATATGATCGGCGTCAAGCGTGCGGCACTGTCGGTTCTCGTTGTGAGCCTCTGCTTTTCGACCTGCGGCAGTCTGCTTTTTGCTCTCATGCCAAGGACACTCGGGTTGCTGTTTCTCGACATTCGCAATCCGGATGCGCAGGCGGTTCTGGAGTACGCTGCGTCGCTAATCGTCATTGCCGGTGTGTTTCAGCTGGCCGATGGATTGCAGGCGGTCGGGGCGGGCCTGTTGCGTGGGCTCAAGGACACCAAAGTACCGATGATGCTGGCGCTCGTTGCGTACTGGCCGATCGGCTTTGCCTGTGCCTGGCTTTTCGCCTTCCCGCTTGGCTTTGGCGGACCGGGTGTCTGGTTTGGTTTCGTTACCGGCCTTGGCGCTGCCGCCCTATTGTTGTGCGGCAGGTTCTACCTGCTTGTGCAGCGATCATAAGAAGAAAGCCCGCCGGATGGCGGGCTTCCCGGATGCTTATCCTTCAGCGAGGGTCGGTTCACCTTTGTGTTCCCGCACCATGTTTATGAAGCGACGGAACAGGTAGTGGCTGTCCTGAGGACCGGGCGAAGCTTCCGGGTGGTGCTGAACCGAGAACACTGGCTTACCGCTGACGCGCAAGCCGCAGTTGGTCCCGTCGAAAAGAGAAACATGAGTCTCTTCAACGCCTTCAGGCAGAGTGCTCGCATCAACTGCGAAGCCGTGGTTCATGGAAACGATCTCGACCTTCCCTGTGGTGTGATCCTTTACAGGGTGGTTTCCACCGTGATGGCCCTGGTGCATTTTTGTCGTTGTCGCACCAAGCGCAAGGCCAAGCATCTGATGCCCTAGGCAGATGCCGAAGGTGGGCACGTTGTTCTCCAGAACCTGGCGAATGACCGGTACGGAGTACTCGCCGGTTGCTGCCGGATCGCCCGGACCGTTGGACAGGAAGACGCCATCCGGGCTGAGCGCCATGATGTCTTCTGCAGAGGTCTGCGCCGGAACCACGGTCACCTTGCAGTCGAGACCGGCGAACAGCCGCAGGATGTTGCGCTTGACGCCGTAATCCACGCAAACGATGTGATACTTTGCATCGTTCGGATCGGCGTCTCCATAGCCCTCGTTCCAAATCCAGGGTGTCTGCGTCCAGTGCGAGGATTGGCCGGAACTCGCTTCCCGTGCCAAGTCCAGGCCTTCAAGCCCGCTCCAGTCACGCGCCTGCGCCTTCAGCGCCTCGATGTCGAAAACGCCGTTCGGATCGTGAGCAATAACAGCGTTCGGCGCTCCCTTTTCCCGGATCCACGCGGTGAGTGCGCGCGTGTCGATGCCAGAAAGTCCGATGACGCCTCGCGACTTCAGCCAGTCGTCGAGATGCTTGGCTGCCCGGTAGTTGGAGGGTTCCGTAATATCTGCCTTGAAGATCGTTCCGACCGCGCCCCTGCGAGCTGCCGGTGTCAGATCTTCAACATCTTCGTCGTTCGTGCCGATATTGCCGATGTGAGGGAAGGTGAAGGTCACGATCTGCCCGAGATAGGAGGGATCCGTGAGAATTTCCTGATAGCCGGTGAGGGCGGTGTTGAAGCACACCTCCGCGCAAACGCTGCCGGTCGCGCCGACCCCAACGCCTTCGATTACAGTCCCGTCGGCGAGAACGAGAACAGCGGTGGGTTTCTTGCTTGTCCAAGGAGCTGTCGCGGTCATTCCTATCCTTCCGCCCCGTCGTATCCGCCACTTGAAGTGGCAGGACATCAGGGCCATCTATGGTCGCAGAAAAAGGGCCCGCCGGATCACCCGCGCAGCCCTGAATACCTAAATCTCGTGCAGGTGCCGGAAAATAGACAAAGCGCGCGGAGCGGTCAATGTCGGCCACGTTCTTTCTACATGGGAATTCCTCCCCCAACGGATTCAAGGGCTTGGCTTATTTGATTTGCTCGTGTGCCCTTGCTTGGATATGAGAGCCGCCTGATTGACAAGGAAAAGCCGTAATTCAACCTCCGGCGGCTTTTCCAAAGGAGCAAGACATGATGCGCGATAAGCTCGCGAATGAAATGAAGGATGCGATGAAGGCGAAGGACAGCCGGCGTTTGTCGACCGTGCGCCTCATCCAGACTGCGATCAAGGATCGTGACATCGCCAACCGCGGCGCGGGCAAGGACCCTGTGAGCGATGAGGAGATCATGCAGATCCTGCACAAGATGGTGAAGCAGCGCGAGGAATCCTCCAAGATCTACGAAGAAGCCGGACGCGCTGAGCTTGCCACGCAAGAGCGCGAAGAAATCAGCGTGATCAAGAGCTTCATGCCGGAGCAGCTTTCCGAAGACAAGGTCCGCCAGCTCTGCCAGACGGTGGTGTCTGAAACGGGCGCCCAGGGCCTGCGCGACATGGGCAAATGCATGAATGCGCTCAAGGAGCGTTATCCCGGCCAGATGGATTTTTCCAAGGCGTCCGGAATGGTCAAAGACCTGCTGAAGTAAACAGGCCGATTCCGCTGATCTAAGGGCGAGGCCAACGCGCTTCGCCTTTGTTTTCGCCGTTGTGGAAAGCGGGCACAACGCGCCTTCTCGTTGGCGTTGGGCCGCCTGACGTCTATAACGGGCAGGTCTCGAGGTGACGATGCGCTTTTCCAACAGCTTTCTCGACGAAATCCGTGATCGGGTAGCGATCTCGTCGGTCATCGGCCGACGCGTAACGTGGGACCGTAAGAAGACCAACGTGGCGCGCGGAGACTATTGGGCCTGCTGTCCGTTCCATGGAGAAAAAAGCCCGAGCTTTCACTGCGAGGATCGCAAGGGCCGTTATCACTGCTTCGGCTGCGGCGTCTCCGGCGATCATTTCCGCTTTCTCACTGATCTCGAAGGCTTGAATTTTCCGGAAGCCGTGCAGCAGATCGCCGACATGGCCGGCATCGCGCTTCCCCAGCCTGATCCTCAGGCGGAGCGTCGGGAGAAGGAGCGGACCACGCTTCTCGACGTGATGGAACTGGCAACGCAGTTCTTCCAGGAGCAGTTGCAGAGCGCCGCCGGTGCAAGGGCGCGTGCTTATCTGCGCGATCGAGGCCTGACAGGCCGGACGGTCGAAACGTTCCGGCTGGGCTACGCCCCGGAGAGTCGTAACGCGCTGAAGGAATTCCTGGCCGGCAAGGGCGTAGCCAAAGAGCAGATGGAAGCTTGTGGACTCGTTGTTCACGGTGAAGGCATCGCTGTTTCTTACGACCGGTTCCGTGATCGCATCATGTTTCCAATCCTGTCGTCCCGCGAGAAGGTGATTGCCTTCGGCGGACGCGCCATGTCTCCCGATGCGCCGGCAAAGTACCTGAACTCCAATGAGACCGAGCTCTTCCACAAGGGGCAGGTGCTTTACAATTTTGCCCGCGCCAGGCGTGCTTCTCAGACCAACTCCGGCACACGCGATAGCGGCACGATCATTGCTGTTGAAGGGTATATGGACGTGATTGCCCTTCACCAGGCAGGAGTGGAAAATGCGGTAGCACCGCTTGGCACGGCGCTGACTGACAACCAGCTCGACCTGCTCTGGAAAATGTCGCCGGAACCGGTGCTGTGCTTTGACGGAGATGGTGCCGGTGCCAGGGCTGCCAATAGGGCTGCAGACTTGGCGCTGCCGTTCCTGAAGCCAGGGCGGTCGGTGCGGTTTGCTATCCTACCTGAGGGCAAGGATCCCGACGACATCGTGCGCCAGGACGGGCGCGCGCCATTCGACAAGGTTCTGGCAGACGCGCGTCCGCTTGCCGAGATGATCTGGATGCGCGAGACGTCCGGCGGCGCCTTCGACACGCCGGAAAAGCGTGCGGAGCTTGAGGCGCGCTTGAAGCAGATCATCTCCGTCATCGCCGATGAAAATGTTCGTCGCTATTATCAGCAGGAGATGCGCGAAAGGCTGAGCGGCTTTTTCAATAGCGGTAGAGGCCCGGAGCGACGCGGCAAGTTCCAGCCACGCGGGGGCGCTGGCAGGAGCGATGCAACACGTCCTCACGGCCGCACAAACGATCGAGGTGTCGTGGTCTCGGATAGGCTCGCGCGCTCCGGGCTGGTGCGCGGGCATCGGGATTTGCCGGCCCTGCGGGAAAGCGTTCTGGCGCTGACCGTCGTCAACCATCCGCAGCTGCTGCTTGACGATTACGACGAGATCGCGGGCGTCGATTTCGAAAACCGCGACCTGCAGCGTTTCTGGTCCTGCTTGCTGACCACTGCAGCCAAGCTCGGCGCACGGCTCGACCGCGAAAATCTGCGCGAGCATCTGGAAGACAATGGATTTGCAGCGCTTCTTTCGACGATGAACCAGCAGGTTCGTAATGCGCGGCTTTGGACAGCCACTGCTGAGGCAGATCTGCAGGACGTGGTGCAGGCCTATCGGCAGGCTTATGCGCTTCACTCGCGAAACAAGGAGCTGCGTTGGCAAAAGATTGAACTGGAGCGCGAGATTGCCGAGACGGCGTCAGACGAGGAGGAGCGAGCGACTGCGCTGATACGCGCGCTGGCGGAGGTGCAGTTGGAAATCGGTCGGCTGGAAAACCAGGAGGCGATTATCGACGGCTTTGGCGTCATGTCAGGGAGGGTCAAGGGTGCCGCCGTCGGACATGGTTAGCTCGGCGCGAATCGGTGTATAATATAGCTGGGTCAAGCGTGGTGCCCCGACGAAGCCTAGTTTTAGATCCTTCGGCTCTTGTCACCGACCAGCGACGGACTACATAAGCGGCACCGAGTACTTGTTTGACCTGGAAGCTTCATCCAACGGCTTTTTCCACTTTTCACCGGCGCTTCGCCGCAGAAAAGCTTGACGGGGCGTTAATTTGTGGGAATCACCACATCAGGCAGAAAAGGTGGAGTGGGTCAAGCACACCGGGCCACGATCATCGAGCCGTCCGGACAGGACATGGTCTCTTGGCAGCTGCCGTCGTGGTAATCCGGAATTAAAGATCATTCCGTACGTGTTGAACAGTGATTCGCGGCTAGCGCCTTGCGCTTGAGCCGTAGGCCACCGCGGCGAGGTGGCGTTCAAGGAAAGCGAAGTTAAATGGCAACGAAAGTCAAAGAAAACGAAGAAGCGGAGACCGAGCGCGAAGGAACGCCCGACGGTCCACTTCTCGACCTTTCGGATGACGCCGTCAAGAAGATGATCAAGGCCGCCAAGAAGCGCGGCTATGTGACCATGGACGAATTGAACTCCGTGCTGCCTTCGGAAGAAGTGACTTCCGAACAGATCGAGGACACGATGTCGATGCTCTCCGACATGGGCATCAATGTCGTTGAGGACGATGAGGCAGACGAAGCCGCCGGCGATGACGACAGTTCAGACGATAGCGACGGCGACAGCGAGGGCGGCGAGATCGCACCGAGCACTGGCACGGCGCTTGCCACTGCCAAGAAGAAAGAACCCACCGATCGCACTGACGATCCGGTGCGCATGTATTTGCGCGAAATGGGGTCCGTTGAACTTCTGTCCCGCGAAGGCGAAATCGCGATCGCCAAGCGCATCGAGGCCGGTCGCGAAACAATGATCGCAGGGCTCTGCGAAAGCCCGCTGACCTTCCAGGCCCTTATCATCTGGCGTGATGAGCTGAACGAAGGCACGACGCTGTTGCGCGAGATCATCGATCTCGAAACGACCTATTCCGGTCCCGAGGCGAAGGCTGCGCCGCAGTTCCAGAGCCCGGAGAAGATTGAAGCCGACCGCAAGGCTGCCGAGGAAAAGGAAAAGGCACGCAAGACGCGTTTTGCTGCCAATGACGATGACATCACTGCTGTGGGCGGTGAAGGCCTTCCGGGCGAAGAGGAGGAAGAGGACGACGACGAGTCGAGCCTTTCGCTTGCCGCCATGGAAGCGGAGCTGCGCCCGCAGGTCATGGAAACGCTCGACACCATTGCTGACACTTATAAGAAGCTGCGCAAGCTGCAGGACCAGCAGGTGGAAGCCCGTTTGTCTTGCACCGGTACGCTGTCTTCGGGGCAGGAGCGTCGCTACAAGGAACTCAAGGATCAGTTGATCACGGCCGTGAAGTCGCTGTCGCTGAACCAGAACCGCGTCGAAGCACTTGTCGAGCAGCTCTACGACATTTCCAAGCGCCTGATGCAGAATGAAGGCCGGCTGCTTCGGCTTGCCGAATCTTATGGCGTGAAGCGCGACTCGTTCCTGGAGCAGTACCAGGGTGCCGAACTTGATCCGAACTGGATGAAGTCGATCTCCAACCTGTCCGCTCGCGGCTGGAAGGACTTTGCCCGCGAAGAAAACGCGACGATCCGCGATATTCGCCAGGAGATCCAGAATCTGGCAACGGAGACGGGCATCTCGATCGCCGAGTTCCGCCGCATCGTCTCCATGGTCCAGAAGGGCGAGCGCGAGGCGCGCATCGCCAAGAAGGAGATGGTCGAGGCGAACCTGCGTCTCGTCATCTCGATCGCCAAGAAGTACACGAACCGCGGTCTGCAGTTCCTCGACCTTATTCAGGAAGGCAATATCGGCCTGATGAAGGCGGTCGACAAGTTCGAGTACCGACGCGGTTACAAGTTCTCGACCTACGCCACCTGGTGGATCCGGCAGGCGATCACCCGTTCGATCGCCGACCAGGCCCGCACGATCCGCATTCCGGTGCATATGATCGAGACGATCAACAAGATCGTCCGGACATCGCGCCAGATGCTGCACG
>JAEWOP010000045.1 GCA_023399635.1 Pseudomonadota bacterium | reverse complement strand
ATACGCCTTGAACTCGCCGAAAAACTTCGTGATCGCCGCCGTCAGCGACGTCTTGCCGTGGTCAACGTGACCAATCGTCCCGATGTTGACGTGAGGCTTGTTGCGCTCAAACTTGCTCTTTGCCATTGAATGCTTCCTGTGGATATGGATGTGGACCCGGCGCGCGGGTTTGGTGTGGCCGTTTAAGGCTTTCGCTTACAATGCGCAAGACATAATTGTGCGCCGCCCCTGCCGCTGGAGCTGCACCCCTAGAACGCCAGCCGCCATAGCTGCGGCAGCCATAACCGAGGATGCTTGTCTGCTTCGCAAGGCGCAGCCTTCAGTGAAGTAAGTCGTCGCCGACCGTTAATCGCCTGTGCTCAACACCTGAAACCCCTCCGCCTCGAAATACGCCCGGGCGTCGCGCGATCTGAGGAAGGTCAGATAATCGATTGCTGCTGCGTTGGCCGATGTCTTGAGGAGCGCGACAGGGTAGATGATCGGTGGATGGCTCTCCTGAGGAAGTATGCTGACCACCGAAACACCTTGATCGGCTCGTGCATCGGTCTCGTAGACGACACCAAGGGCAGCCTCCCCCCGCGCCACATATTGCAGTGCAGCCCGAACGTTTTCCGCGCCAGCGACCTTGCCCTTGACTGAGCCCCAGAGACCGAGGCTCTCAAGCGCTGCCTTGCCGTATTTGCCCGCCGGAACCGAATCGGGGGCGGCCATGGCGAGCCTGCTTTCGCCGAGCATTCGAGCCAGATCGATGTCCGGGGTGATGTCCACAGCAGGCGACCCAGCCGGTCCAATGAGGACCAGCCGGTTCCCAAGCAAGTCGAAACGGCTTTCTGGATCGACGAGATCCCGCTCCGCCAGGTAGTTCATCCAATCGGGATCGGCGGAAATGAAGATATCTGCCGGCGCGCCAGCCTCGATCTGCTTTGCAAGCGCTGAGCTCCCGGCATAGGAAATGGCGGTAGGAACGCCGCTCTGCTTGGACCAGGCGGCACTTGAGGCATCCAGAGCATTCTTCAAACTCGCCGCGGCAAAGATTGTTACCGGCTGCTGCGCAAAAACGGCGGTCCACGAGAACAAGAGAAGAGTGGACGCGACGGCGGCTACTGCCATCTCTCTCGAGGAAACCCAACGCATACGAGAATCCCATGCTTGCTGACAGATCGTACGCATGTTGACCAAAAGCGCCCTGCCACTCTAGTCACACCAACGCCTGACGCAATCAGACCGTCAGAATGACGGCAAGACAGAAGGATTTTTTCTTGATGAAGATTGGAGCGGGTAACGGGAATCGAACCCGTGTATTCAGCTTGGAAGGCTGCTGCTCTACCATTGAGCTATACCCGCGGGCTGGTCGATCCTTTGACGGAATGGTGGAGGGAGTTGGATTTGAACCAACGTAGGCTGAGCCAACGGATTTACAGTCCGTCCCCTTTAACCACTCGGGCATCCCTCCAGTTTATCCGTCGAGATCGAGACCAAGTTCTTGAGATTGAAAGCCTCGGCTCCCGATCTGCGCCGCGTATATGACCGCCCCTTGACCGTCTGTCAACACGAAGATCGGACGAAATATCCGAAAAATCCACCTGCAAAGATCCGCTCTTGGAAGCGACGTGACTAGGCTCCAGTGCTTCGCGCAGCTATAAGGCCGCATGAGCAAGAACGACAATAACGACAAGTCCGGCCGCGACAGCCATTACGCAACTCTTCGCCGCGCGGTGCGCGATGCCAAGCGAGAACGGGGCGAAATTCCAACACCTGCTCCGCGCAGGCGTGACAAGGCTGCCGGTTGGAAGGCACCTCAGTTGCAGCCTGATCAGGTTTATCTCTACGGTCTGCACACGGTCCGCGCCGCGCTCGACAATCGCGAACGGAAGATCGTCCGGTTGTCGGTAACGCAAAACGCGTTTGCGCGGCTGGAGCTCCCTGAGGCCCATAGCCTTCCCTACCCTGTTGAGTTCGTGTCTCCGCAGGATATCGACAAGATCCTGGGTCCAGACGCCATTCATCAAGGCGTGATGCTTGAAACCCATCCGCTTCCGGCGAGGCGGCTGGAGGCGCTGAAGGAAAGTACCCTGCTTCTTGTTCTCGATCAGGTGACCGATCCGCACAATGTCGGCGCCATCATGCGCTCCGCCGTTGCATTTGGCGCCGGCGCGCTTGTCACCACCCAGAGACACAGCCCAACCGAGTCAGGCGTGCTGGCGAAATCCGCCTCGGGAGCTCTTGAGCTTATACCCTATATCCAGATCACCAATCTGGCGAACGCACTGGAAGAGTTGCACGCACTGGGTTTCCAGACGATCGGGCTCGATTCTGAAGGTCCCGCCCCGCTTGAAGGGACATTCAAGGGCAACAAGATCGCGCTGGTACTGGGTTCCGAAGGCAAGGGACTGCGGCAGAAGACGCGAGACACAGTGACTTCCCTTGCACGTCTCGACATGCCGGGTGCAATCAAGTCGCTGAATGTGTCGAACGCTGCCGCAGTGGCACTTTATGCAGCGCGATCACACCTGACCCAGTCTATAGGCCCCGCGGCGTAAGTGGAGCGGAGCAAATGAGAGACGCGAAGCGGCTGCTGGAGACGTTTCAATCCGCAGCTCTTTCGGCCGGGCGTGTTGTGCTTGACCTTTACCAGCACCAGCCTGCCGTGAAGGTCAAGGCGGATCAGACGCCGGTAACGGAAGCAGACGAACGCGCCGAGCAGATGATTCTCCACCGGCTGAGGCAAGATGCGCCCGACATTCCGGTGATTGCCGAAGAGGAAGTTGCACAAGGCACGATACGGCAAATCGGCTCCGTCTTCATCCTCGTCGATCCCCTTGACGGAACGAGGGAATTCATTGCGCAGCGACCTGAATTCACCGTCAACATCCCCCTGATCTAAACTGGAAAGCCGACGATGGGCTTTGTTTACGCTCCTGCTCTGGCTGTTGCCTATGCCGGAAGCCGAGACGGCGCCTGGCGGCTCCGCATTGGTCCGGATTGCGAGATCCAGGAGCGGGCACCGATCGTCGTTCGGCAAGCGCCTGCAAGCCCCGTCGCCCTTTCCAGCCGTTCGCACGAATCGGAACAGACGGTGGACTATCTGAAGCAGCGCGGGATCGAAGACGTCCGGAGGCTTGGCTCGTCGCTGAAGTTCTGTCTCGTCGCGGAAGGCTCAGCCGACATCTATCCGCGGTTCGGACGGACCATGGAATGGGATACCGCCGCCGGCGACGCCGTACTGCGTGCCGCCGGCGGCTGCACCCGAACCCTTGACGGCCGGCCTCTCGTCTACGGTAAGACTGGCGCTGCCGATCACGCGGACTTCGCCAATCCCGATTTTCTTGCAACCGGTGCTTGAGCAGCCGCCAGAGCTACGGTTTTCGGGCGATCGAAGCGGCAGTTATACCGACAATGCCGGCCAGGAGAGGCCTTGGCCAAGACTTCCGCACGGGCGTGTTTCAGTGCGGCGGTCAATCAATCGAGATGTCCATGGAGTCCGGCGCGACTTGGTCGCGAGTTATGCGCTCGTAGTTCTCTGGGGACCCCGGCTCGTCCACATGGCAAAGCATGACCAGATCGCTTAGATTGGGCGGCCTATTGGCATAAAGCTCATTCATCCTGGCTGGGAACTGGTGTGAAGGATAGGCGCTGTTCGCCCAAGGATCGCAGACGGCCTCGGTCGATCCGGTTCCGATGACGACAAAACAGTGATCGCCCTTGTCGATTGGAAAGCAAAAAGCCCGAAGGGGATAGACGCCCTTCATGTACAACAGTGCCAGAGCCACCGCCGACATCTCAAAGCAATTGCCGCTCTTGCCGCCGATAGCGACCTTTGCCGTCTTGAGATAACGCTCGAGAGCTGTGTTGTACCGAATTTCCGTGTTGCGCACTAGCGCAAGCATTTCGAAAGAGAAGCGCCGGTTGGCCGTGCGGAGCGCGGCCGTTGCGACATTGCTCGATCCATTCGGCAAGAGCTGTCGGGTTTCTTCTCGTGCCCAGTCGGCCCATTGCTCAACTGTCAAATTACCGCCCATCGTAATCTCCTTCAGGTCTTGTCATCCACTGGCCAGGTCTTACCCATGCCCCACGAATGCCTTGTTGACAGGACTCGACTTTCATTGGCTCAAGACGCCGGAACCACTGTGTTCCTGGCCTTCCGACTCAGCTTCTTCGGAAACAGGCGAGCTCGAGTGCGGTCACAACGCGCCCACGCCCCTCGAATCCAAGAAAAACAATCAATGTTTGTATTATCTTTATATCGCAACTAAAACTTGTGCGCAGTGCAACGTTTTGCACATATCGCCGGCGAGGTGACGTGCCAACCGAGCAAGTACAGGCGCGGCATGGACACGAACTCCAGAGCAGCGTCACTGCTGCGCATTGCGCACTCGGACCGACCACCCAAGGCGAAGATCCGGCGCACCGCTGCAAGCTGGGGGGTTGTAAAGAAAATACGGGAGGCCGTTTGGCGGCCTTACCGGGCAAGCAGGAGGTAAGGGCACCATTTCGCGCGGGACAGGCCAAGGCGCAATGGAGTCGCCATCGGGCAGCCTGGCATGCCGAACCAGGCAAGAAAGGCGCTTAGATGAAGGAAAATGGTGCCCCCGGCAAGGTTCGAACTCGCGACCCCCTGATTACAAATCAGGTGCTCTACCAACTGAGCTACAAGGGCAATTTGGTGATGCTGAGTTAGCAGATTCTGATCCTCTGTAAAGAGGAAATCGCCTCCTCATCTGTCAGAAGCGTTAAGGATTTGACAGCGGCAGCTGCCGATCCGCGCCGCAAAGCCCTTGTCCCGAAATGACTTTCTTGTCTAGGTAAGGCCCATTTCAATGAGGCATGCCATGTCGAGCCTACCCAAGTCATTATCGTTTTGCGCGTCCTCCGCTCCGGAGGCGCTCGCCGCGCGAGATGAGCTGATCCGCCTCTACGGCAATGTGGCGGCGGAGCAGGCAGACGTAATCGTCGCGCTCGGCGGGGACGGCTTCATGCTGCAGACGCTGCATGAGACGATGAGCTCCGGCAAAGCCGTCTACGGTATGAATTGTGGGTCTGTCGGCTTCCTGATGAACGACTACCGGACAGATCGGCTTCCCGAGCGGATCGATGCGGCGTTGGAAAATGTGCTGCATCCTCTTCAGATGAAGACGACCAATGCCGATGGGAGCAGCTCGATTGCCCTTGCCATCAACGAGGTTTACCTGTTTCGACAGTCATATCAGGCCGCGAAACTGAGAGTGGAGATCGATGGACGTGTCCAGCTCGAGGAGCTGATCTGCGATGGGTTGATGATCGCCACGCCTGCCGGCTCAACCGCCTATAACTTGTCCGCCCACGGACCAATCCTCCCGCTTGAGGCACCTCTTCTTGCGATGACACCGGTAAGCGCGTTTCGACCCCGCCGCTGGCGCGGCGCTCTCCTGCCGAACCGCGTCCGCGTGGACATTGAGATCCTGGAGGCTGAAAAGAGGCCAGCAAATGCCGTCGCCGACAATACCGAGGTAAAGTCGGTGCTGCACGTGCAGATCGCGCAGTCGGAGGACATGACCGCCCGCATCCTCTCCGATCGCGATCATTCATGGTCCGACCGAATCCTTGCCGAGCAGTTCAACAACTGATGCCTGGGCGCTCTGCAGGTTTTGGGCGCCTGCCCTCGCCTCCCAGCACCAGCACCTGAAACCAAAGCGGCCGCACATGGCGGCCGCTTGATGAACTTGTCGGGCGTTGTGGTCGCTAATCGACGTCGGCGATGTCCGCGTCTGCCTTGCCGCTGATGCGATGCGCCAGTGCTGCTTCCATGAAAGGATTGAGCTCGCCATTCAAGACATCGTCCGGAGCCGTGCTTTCGACGCCGGTCCGCAGGTCCTTGACCAGCTGATAGGGCTGCAGGACGTAGGAGCGGATCTGGTGACCCCAGCCGATGTCGGTCTTAGACGCCGCCTCGGCATTTGCTGCCTCTTCGCGCTTCTTCAGTTCCGCTTCGTAGAGGCGCGCACGCAGCATGTCCCATGCCTTGGCGCGGTTCTTGTGCTGCGAGCGTTCCTGCTGGCAGGCCACCACGATTCCGGTCGGAATATGCGTGATGCGCACGGCGGAGTCAGTGGTGTTGACGTGCTGACCGCCTGCACCGGAGGACCGATAGGTATCGATGCGGCAATCGCTCTCGTTTACGTCGATGTTGATAGACTCATCAACGACCGGGTAGACCCATGTCGACGAGAACGACGTATGACGGCGGGCGTTGCTGTCATAGGGTGAAATCCGCACCAGGCGGTGCACGCCTGACTCGGTCTTCAGCCAGCCATAGGCATTGTGGCCCTTGACGAGGATGGTAGCCGACTTGATGCCCGCCTCTTCACCGTCGTGAACTTCCAGAACCTCAACCTTGAAGCCCTGCTTTTCGGCCCAGCGGATATACATGCGCAACAGCATGTTGGCCCAATCCTGGGATTCGGTCCCACCGGCACCGGAATGTACTTCAAGATAGGTGTCGTTCGAATCGGCCTCTCCGGAGAGCATCGCCTCGACCTGACGGCGGTCGGATTCGATCTTCAGCGCCTTCAACGCGTCCTCAGCATCCTTGATGATGCCTTCGTCGCCCTCTTCCTCGCCCATCTCGATGAGTTCGATGTTGTCATTCAGCTGCTGTTCGAGCCGCCTGACACCGCCAATGCTATCATCGAGCTGCTGGCGCTCGCGCATCAGCTTCTGTGCTTCCGAGGGATCGTTCCAGAGGTTTGGATCTTCGGCCTTGTTGTTCAACCAGTCCAGCCGTCTTACCGCCTGATCCCAGTCAAAGATGCCTCCTCAGCAGGCTTACGGCCTGCTTGATTTCGTCGACTACACCAATGATTTCAGCCCGCATGGCTCTCTTTCTTGCACTTACAATGACGGGCTCGACATAAGGGTCACGGCCCCGGATGTAAAGCCCGCGGCCAGCCTCCGCAGTCGGTCAGAACAGTCCGGCAGCGCCAGAAGTTACCGCCTGCTGGGCCTGCGGCGACGTTTCGAGAATCTGCTCGGGCGGCAGGTATTCCGTATCGCCGATCACGGCGAACACGTCTGCAGGTCCCGTGCCTGGCTTGAAAGCTTCGACGATCATATCCGGCTCACCCTCGAAAGCCATCATACCGGTTGCGCGGTTAACCGGGATGAACTGCATGCCTTCCGGCACATGAAATTGCTCGGCGGGCAGGCGCTTCACCGCCTTCTCCATGAAATCGGCGAAGATGGGCGCTGCCAGCGAACTGCCTGTACCGCCACGACCAAGCGGTGCGGGCGTATCGTAGCCGATATAGACACCGGCCACGAGGTTCGGCGTGTAGCCGACGAACCACGCATCCTTTTCGTCATTGGTCGTACCGGTTTTACCGGCAACGGGACGGTCAGTGATATTGATCTTGCCTGCCGCCGTCCCGCGCTTGACGACGCCTTCCATCATCGAGGTGATCTGGTAGGCCGTCATCGGGTCGAGCACCTGCTCGCGATTGTCCACGAGGACAGGCTCATCCTGGCCGGTCCAGGCGGTCGCATTGCAGCCGTCGCAGGTGCGTTCCTCGTGACGGAAAATCGTGTTGCCGTAGCGGTCCTGGATCCGGTCGATGACCGTCGGCTTGATCTGCTTGCCGCCGTTCGCGATCACGGCATAGGCGGAGACCATGCGCAGAACCGTCGTCTCGCCGGAGCCCAGCGACATGGCAACAACCGGGAGCATCTTGTCATAGATGCCGAAGCGCTCGGCGTATTCGGCGACCAGCTCCATGCCCATGTCCTGAGCAAGGCGCACGGTCATCTGGTTACGCGACTTCTCGATACCGAGACGGAGCGTTTGCGGACCGGCCGACCCACCGCCGTAGTTTTCCGGCCGCCAAACCTGGCCACCCGATACCATCTCGATCGGCGCGTCCAGGATCACTGAGGCCGGCGTATAGCCGTTGTCGAGAGCCGCGGCATAGACGAAGGGTTTGAAGGACGAGCCTGGCTGTCGCATCGCCTGCGTCGCCCGGTTGAATTCGGATTGCGCATAGGAGAAGCCGCCCGCCATAGCGAGCACGCGCCCGGTATTGGGGTCCATCGCAACAAAGCCGCCCTGGACCTTCGGGGGCTGGCGAAGGCGGTATTCCCCCTCTTCATCCGCAAGCGCCTCCACATAGACCACGTCACCTGGTTCCAGCACACCTTCCGGCGACTTGGCAGCTTTCCGCTCACCCTTCGCGTCGCGGTAGGCCCACTTCATGTTTTCCGCCTTGATGACACCCGTCTTGCGCGGTTCTTCGACCTTGCCGCCACCATCGGTGGCCGGCTGCAGACCGATATCGACCTCCTTGGCTGATACGGCAATGACAACGGCGAGCTGCCATTCCGGCACATCTCTCAACGAGGGTACCTTGCTAAGCTCAGGACCCCAATCGCCGGAGACGCTGATCTTTGTGACAGGTCCATGGAAGCCACGCCGCTCATCATAATCCACCAGGCCTTTATGGAGCGCCTGGCGTGCGAGAACCTGGAGTTCGGGATCGAGCGAAGTGCGCACGGACAATCCACCCCCGTAGAGAGCGTCGTCACCATATTTTTCCATGATCTGGCGGCGAACCGCCTCGGCAAAGTATTCGGATGCGAATAGGTTGGACCCTGCCCGCCGCGGCTTTACGCCAAGCGGCTGTTTCTTGGCCTCGTCAGCGTCAGTTTGCGTGATGTAGCCGTTTTCGGCCATGCGATCGACAACCCAGTTGCGGCGTTCAATCGCTGCTTCCTCGCGGCGGTATGGATGATAATTGTTCGGCCCCTTAGGGAGTGCGGCAAGATAAGCGGATTCGGCAATGGTCAGTTCAGTCACCGACTTGTCGAAATAGGTCAGAGCAGCGCCTGCGATACCGTAGGAATTGAGGCCAAAGAAGATCTCGTTCAGATAGAGTTCGAGGATCTTGTCTTTCGAATAGGTCTGCTCGATGCGGAAGGAAAGGATTGCCTCCTTCACCTTGCGGTCGATCGTCTGGTCGTTGGAAAGCAGGAAGTTCTTCGCCACCTGTTGGGTGATCGTAGAGGCGCCCTCCGGCCGCCGCCCGGAGCCGAGGTTCTGAAAATTGTTCACCACCGCACGTGCCAGACCGGCAGGATCAATGCCAGGGTGGTTGTAGAAGTTCTTGTCCTCGGCCGAGAGGAACGCCGCCTTGACGCGATCCGGAATTGCCTGGATCGGCAGGAAAAGTCTGCGTTCGCGGGCGTACTCCGCCATCAGAGCACCGTTGCCCGCATGCACGCGTGTTGCCACCGGCGGCTCGTACGAGTTCAGGACCTCGTAGTTCGGCAGATCCCTGGACACGCCGGCGAGATAAACCGCCACGACGCCGGCAACGCCTAAAAACAGGACGCATACCAGTCCAAAGAAATACCCAATAAGTCTGATCATGTCGAAGCTACCGTTCGGCTAATATTCGGTGCTTTTCACACCATTGCACGATTGAGCGGGTTTTGCACGGCGGTTGTCCCAGCGCAAGCCGCCAAGGGTACCGCGTCCCGAATCGTGCGTCATCGACTTGGACTAACGGCTCGAATGTGAGGAAAATACGGCTTCCCAAGCCCTCGTCAGGATCGGAATGCAGCGTATCTCCTATCGCCCTGAAGGTGTTGCGGGGAAGCAACCTTCCTTATCCACCGTTTGCAAAGGCGAGATCCTTGTAGCGCTCGATGGAATTGACCAGCAGCTTGCTGACCTTCTCGCGCCACGCATCATCCAGAAGAAGCTTTTCATCTTCCGGATTGGACAGGAAGCCCAGTTCCAGGAGCACCGAAGGGATGTCGGGTGCTCGCAGGACCTGGAACCCAGCATAGCGATGGGCATTGTTGATCAGTCCCACCTGCCCCTCGAAGGATGCAAGGAGGTTGCGCGCGAGCGCGATCGAGAATGCCTGCGTCTCGCGCCGGGTCAGGTCAAGCAGTATGTCCGCCACCTCGGGCGGCCCGTCCGACAGGCTTACGCCCGCCAATTGGTCGGAGAAGTTTTCGCGCGCGGCGAGACTTTCAGCCATGCGGTCGGATGCTCGGTCGGACAGCGTGTAAACGGTGGCGCCGCGAATGTCGCGCTGGCGAAGCGTGTCGGCATGCAAAGAAATGAACAGATCAGCATTTGCCTGCCGCGCCAACGTCACGCGCTCCGACAGCGACAGAAAGACATCGTCTTTGCGCGTTAGCACCGCTTGAATGCCTGGCCTTGCGCTCAGTTGCTTCACGATCTCCTGGGCGAAGGAGAGCGTAATCGCCTTCTCCGGCGTCTTCGTTTCCGCCCCGGTTGCGCCAGCGTCGATCCCTCCGTGACCGGCATCGATCGCGACGACGAACTTGTCATCGTTGGTGGAGGCTGGCGGGGACACCTTGATGGCGGCCTGTTCCGCAGCCCAATCCTGCTTGCGGACCAAACTTTCAAAAACCTCGGCAGTGGCCATTTCGGCATCGAGAACGAGCCGATATGCGCCGTTATCTGCTTCCTGGACCTCCGCAAGGCTTAATTGTACTGGCCGCTTGGCGGTGAGCACGATACGAGCGCTGCTTTCGTCCATGGTGCCGTAACGGATGTCACTGAACACACCTCGTGCGGGCAGATCCTCAGCGGCGAAACCAAAGGCGGTTGCAGGCAGATCCACCACAACCCGCTCAGGCCCGGAAACGTAGTGGAGCGAAAACTCCGGCTTCTTGTCGAAATCAATGACAACACGAGTTCGAGCGTCGTCACCGGCAATACGGGCAGCGAAGGCGAGCAGTGGCTTATCAGAAGCTGCCTTAACATGTGCTGGCTGAAGCGTGGCCAGTGCCAGCAGAAGAAAAATGGCTGCACGGGTGATTCGCCCGCAAAGGCGTCCTGCCCCTGCGATCCCATTCGCGGTATCACCCATTCTTGCTGCCCCAGTTACCGATAACCCTGCCCCACCGTCTGCGCGCCGATCCGAAGGCGCCCGCTCGATAATGGGGTCGCTCCAAACGAATCAACGGCTTCCACTAGCCTTTTAATTCTATCGACAATATGGCGGCAGGGGCTTTTCCCTTGCTATTATGCCGCAGAAACCATACAACGCGAGTGAGGATTAAGGTGTTGACGGGATAGTCTTCCGATAGGCTGGCCAGCTACGAGACTGGCGCCGAGACCGGACAGTTCATCCGCCGTCTATACACTTTACTCCTGATACCAATCACATCCGGCGCAGGCCGGGCAAATACCGGGTGGCATGCCACCCACGCTCTTAAGGAGCACCTCCACCGGGTCCTCGAGACCTAAGATATCGTCGTTCTCGTTTGGACATACATGTCGCGGCACGCGTTTCAGAACCTGGATATACTGACGGAGCTAAAGGCTCCCTCGGCCGTCCGGCTGTCGCCGCAACACGGTTCAAGAAGAACCCTTTTTTCCGGCGCAATCACCATCCTGCATGAAAGGCCTGTCCGCGCAGCAGGCTTTTCTGCACCTGCTCGGCTGCGCCGAGGAGCAGAAATTACATGGCAGACAAAATGCTTATCGACGCGTCTCACGAAGAGGAGACGCGGGTAGTCGTTGTTCGCGGCAACCGTATTGAAGAATTCGATTTCGAATCCCAGCACAAGAAACAGATACGCGGCAATATCTATCTGGCGAAGGTAACGAGGGTCGAGCCCTCGCTTCAGGCAGCCTTTGTGGACTACGGCGGCAATCGCCACGGCTTTCTGGCGTTCGCGGAAATCCATCCAGACTACTACCAGATCCCGCTCGCCGATCGTCAGGCCCTGATGCAGGCGGAGGCTGAGGAACAGAAGAAGATCGCGGACGACGACGCAATCGATCCCGTTGTCGATCCAAGTTCCACAGAGCAGCCTTCCTTCACCGAACCGGCCGCACCCACGGAAGCGGAAGCAACAACAACAGAAGCAGGCGCCGAAGCTGCGGAGGCAAGCCCCGGCGAAGAAGTTGCTGAGGCTGAAAAGCCTAAAGCAAAGCCCCGTCGCAGCCGCGCACGCAAAAAGGCTGTGGAAGCCGAAGCGGTGGAAGCGTCAGAGGACGGTGACGACAAGAGCACGCCGGGTGAGATGGCGGCCATGGTCGAGACCGATTCCATCTCTGAAGAGGTTCGCGGTCGCCGCGACAACAGCGACGACGATGACGACGACAACGACATTGGCGAAAAGGAAGAAATCGAGTCCGTTGGCGCAGAAGACGCCATGGAAGAGGTTCCTGATCGCGTTGTTCGCAAGCCTCGCAAGCAGTACCGCATCCAGGAAGTCATCAAGCGACGCCAGATCCTGCTGGTTCAGGTTGCCAAGGAAGAACGCGGCAACAAAGGCGCAGCGCTGACTACCTATCTTTCGCTCGCAGGCCGCTATTCGGTTTTGATGCCGAACACTGCGCGGGGCGGCGGCATTTCCCGCAAGATCACCCAGCCACAGGACCGCAAGCGGCTCAAGGAAGTGGCACGCGAACTCGATGTGCCGCAGGGTATGGGCGTCATTCTTCGCACCGCCGGTGCCAACCGCACACGCGTCGAGATCAAGCGCGACTTCGAATACCTGATGCGCCTGTGGGAGAACGTCCGCACGTTGACGCTTGCCTCCACCGCACCCTGCCTCGTCTATGAAGAAGGCTCGCTGATCAAGCGCTCGATCCGTGACCTCTACAACAAGGACATCTCAGAGATCATCGTTGCCGGCGAGGAAGGCTATCGTGAAGCCAAGGACTTCATGAAGATGCTGATGCCGAGCCACGCCAAGGTGGTTCAGCCCTACCGCGACATCCACCCTATCTTCTCTCGCTCCGGTATCGAGGCGCAGCTCGACCGCATGCTCCAGCCGCAGGTGACGCTGAAGTCCGGCGGCTACCTGATCATGAACCAGACTGAAGCGCTGGTTGCAATCGACGTGAACTCGGGCCGCTCGACCCGTGAACACTCGATCGAAGACACGGCACTGCAGACCAATCTGGAAGCTGCAGAGGAAGTGGCGCGCCAGCTTCGCCTGCGCGACCTGGCCGGACTGATCGTCATCGACTTCATCGACATGGAAGAAAAGCGCAACAATCGCGCCGTCGAGAAGAAGCTGAAAGACTGCCTGAAGAATGACCGCGCCCGGATCCAGGTGGGGCGGATCTCCCATTTCGGCCTGCTGGAGATGTCACGTCAGCGCATTCGCGCTTCGGTGCTGGAATCGACCACCCAGGTCTGCTCGCATTGCGGTGGTACCGGCCATGTCCGCTCACAATCCTCTATTGCGCTGCACGTCCTGCGCGGGATCGAGGAATATCTGCTGAAGAACACAACGCACGATATCAGCGTGCGTACCACTCCTGAAATCGCGCTCTACCTGCTCAACCACAAGCGCAACTCGGTGGTGGATTACGAAAACCGCTTCGGCGTCTCGATCTTCATCGAGTCCGATCTCGGTATCGGCTCCAGCCACTTTGCCATTGATCGCGGCGAGCCGGTGGAAAACCCGATCAAGATCGAAAGCCTGATGCAGTTCGCGTCGCTGCCTGTCGACGAAGACGAGGATGATGACGTCGTCGTCGACGAGGAGGACGAGGACGAAGTCGAGGAACGCGCAGAAGCCAATGCTGCGTCCCCCGCCGCTCCGACCACACAAGGCGACGATCAAAATGGGCGCAAGCGCAAGCGTCGCCGTCGCCGTCGCAACCGCAATGGTGAGCGCGCCGAAGGCGCTAGCTTGGAACAGGGCGATCAGGAAAACGGCTTGTCCTCCGGCGCCGATGGCGACGAGGGAGAGGATGAGGGCGACGATGTAGACGCGCGCGATTCTTCCGAGGACGGCACGGAGAACGATGAAGGTGGGCGTCGCAAGCGTCGCCGTCGTGGCAAGCGTGGCGGACGTCGCAACCGCCAGGATGAAGATGGACAGGACGTTGCCGCAAATGAAGACGGGTCGGGTACCCCTTCAGTAGCTGAAGCCGATCAACAGGTCGCCGGCGACGCTGAGCAGGCACCAGCCGAAGACGCTCCTGTCGTTGCTGCTGCTGCACTGCCGGAAGCCGAATCCTCTGTTGCCGCCAAGCCGCGCAGGAGCCGCCGCAAGACGGCAGCTGCGCCTACTGAAGAAGCTGCAACCGAGACCGTCGACCCGGTGGGCGTGGCCGCGGCTGCACAAGAAGCGGAAGCCGCTGCCGAGGCTGCCATCGCTCCACAGGTCAATGCAGCGCTTGGAGAGGACACGCCGGCCGCAGAACCGGCGGAGCCGGAAGCGGAAGCAGACGCAAGGCCTGTGCGTGCCAATCGCGCTTCGAACATCACCTCCACCGATCCGGTGGTGAAGAGTTCGGAGCCAAAGGCGGAGGCATCTTCGGATGATGAACCGGCGAAGCCGAAGAAAGCGGGCTGGTGGCAGCGCCGCGGCTTCTTCTGATAACTTCGCCATGAGACAAAAAAGGCCGCGAATCTTGCGGCCTTTTTTTGTGACTGTCATCAGCGGGGGGCGATACGCAATCGTGACGCCGCAACCCAGTCCTTTCAACGGCTGGGCAGTTCCCATCGCAGGTCGGCTGCAGTAGTTTCCCCTCAACTGTGCTAGCCGCTGGCTTCAACACCGACAAAGATTAAGAGGACACCCAATGCGAACTGCCTCCAGGACCTTCGGACTTGGGACGATGCTCGTCTCGGCACTGTGGCTTACACCCGCGATCGCCTTGGACGAGCAGCAGAAACAGGAGATGGGCAACTTCATTCGCGAGTACCTCATCGAAAACCCCGAAATCATGCTGGAAGTACAGACGGCGCTGGAAGCAAAACAACAGACGCAACGCCTGGCGATGGCGGATCAAGCGGTTGCAGCCAATCATGATGCCATCTTCGCTTCGCAAAACGATGTGGTTCTCGGCAATCCGGACGGGGATGTGACCATCGTCGAGTTCTTCGATTACAATTGCGGCTACTGCAAACAGGCGCTGAGCGACATGGAAGACATCCTCGCAAACGACCCCAATATCCGCTTCGTGCTGAAGGAATTCCCGATCCTTGGTCCCAACTCGCTGGCAGCTCACCGTGTCGCAAATGCTGTCCGGCTGCTTGCACCGGAGAAGTATTCGCAGTTCCACCGTACTCTGATGGGTGGAACTGGAATGGCGACCGAGGACAGCGCAATCGAGGTGGCAACTTCGCTTGGGCTCGATGAGTCGGCGGTCCGCAAGTCGATCAACGAGAACCCCAACGATGACATCGTCCGCGGCACGTACAAGCTTGCGACCGCACTCGGCGTTACGGGTACTCCCACCTATGTCGTCGGGAACGAAGCTCTTTTCGGCGCAGTCGGCAAGGATGCGATCCAGGAGAAAGTGACTAACGTGCGCACCTGCGGCAAGAGCACCTGCTAACCAGGAAAACCACGCGAGATCACCGCCAGCAAAAGCCCCCCGTTTCAATGATAGAGGGCTTTTCCTCGTCTTGCGCGCGGTCTATAGGTGGCGCCTGACTTCTGACGGAACATTGAAATAGTGATGAACAAGACGGTACTCGTCCTGAACGGCCCTAATCTCAACATGCTTGGGAAGCGCGAGCCCGGAATCTATGGCGGCAAGACGCTGAAGGATATCCAGAACGATTGTCTGGCGGCCGGCAGCGAACTTGGCTTGACGATCGACTTTCGGCAAAGCAACCACGAAGGTGCGCTGGTCGATTGGCTTCATGAGGCGGATGAAACCGCTGTTGGCGTCGCCTTCAATGCCGGCGCCTATACCCATACCTCGCTTGCGCTCCATGATGCGATCCGCGCCATCTCCGTTCCAGTCATTGAAGTCCACATCTCCAATGTGCATGCGCGCGAGGAATTTCGACATCGCTCGATGATCGCGCCGGCGTGCAAGGGCGTCATCTGCGGCTTTGGCCCGACCAGCTACATTCTCGCGCTGCATGCCTTGAAAAGCATCACCGACTGACAAGATAAACAGAACAATAGGGTTTGCCATGTCTGACAATAAGAACGGTATCGACAAGGGGTTGATCCGCGACCTCGCGAACATCCTCAACGACACCGACCTGACTGAGATCGAGGTTGAGCAGGACGATGTCCGTATCCGCGTCTCCCGCGCGTCTACCATGCAGTATGTCCAGGCTCCCGTAGCTGCTGCGGCTGCTGCGCCTGCGGCAGCACCCGCCGCAGTTGCTCCCGTCGCAGCCGCCCCTGCCGTCCGCGACAACAGCAATGCCATCACGGCTCCAATGGTCGGCACCGTTTACTTGGCGCCTGCTCCAGGCTCCCGCCCCTTCGTCGAAGTCGGTGCTACCGTCAAGGAAGGGCAGACGCTTCTGATCATCGAAGCCATGAAGACCATGAACCAAATTCCGGCACCCCGCTCGGGCAAGGTCGTGGAGATCCTGATCGCTGATGGCAGCCCCGTCGAGTACGGCGAGCCACTCGTCGTTATCGAATAGGGCCCTCTATGATCTCGAAAATCCTCATAGCGAACCGTGGCGAGATTGCGCTTCGTGTTTTGCGCGCCTGTAAAGAACTCGGGATCGCCACCGTTGCGGTTCATTCCACCGCAGACGCGAACGCGATGCATGTCCGCCTGGCCGACGAAAGCGTCTGTATTGGCCCACCACCTTCCCGCGACAGCTATCTGAACATCCATCAGATCGTTGCAGCTTGCGAAATCACGGGTGCCGATGCGGTTCACCCAGGCTACGGCTTCCTGTCGGAAAACGCCAAGTTCGCGGATATCCTCGAAGCCCACGGCATCACCTTCATCGGACCGACGGCCGAGCACATCCGGCTGATGGGCGACAAGATCACCGCCAAGAAGACGGCCGTGGAGCTCGGTATTCCGGTTGTTCCAGGCTCTGCCGGCGAAGTGCTCCCTGAGAACGCCCTCGAGATCGCGCGTGGGATCGGCTTCCCGGTCCTGATCAAGGCTACCGCCGGCGGCGGCGGTCGCGGCATGAAGGTGGCGAAAAACGAAGCAGAACTGGAAGAGGCTGTTTCGACTGCCCGCTCCGAAGCGCTTGCCGCCTTCGGCAATGATGCGGTCTACATGGAGAAGTACCTCGGCAAGCCGCGCCACATCGAGATCCAGGTGGTCGGCGATGGGGCCGGAAACGCCATCCATCTCGGCGAGCGTGATTGTTCGCTGCAGCGCCGTCACCAGAAGGTTTGGGAAGAGGCCAACTCCCCTGCCCTGAACGTCGAGCAGCGCATGAAGATCGGCCAAATCTGCGCCGAAGCCATGAAGAAGATGAAGTACCGTGGTGCTGGCACGATCGAGTTCCTCTACGAGAACGGCGAGTTCTATTTCATCGAGATGAACACGCGTCTTCAGGTGGAGCACCCGATCACCGAGGCGATCACCGGCATCGACCTAGTGCACGAACAGATCCGTGTCGCTTCCGGCGCAGGGCTGTCTGTGACACAGGAGGACATCGTCTTCTCCGGCCACGCGATCGAGTGCCGCATCAATGCGGAGGATCCGCGGACCTTCGTGCCTTCACCCGGCACCATCACCCATTTCCATGCTCCGGGCGGGCTTGGCGTTCGGGTCGATTCAGGCGCCTATGCCGGCTACAAGATCCCGCCCTACTACGACAGCCTGATTGGAAAGCTGATCGTGCATGGTCGCACCCGCGTCGAATGCATGATGCGTCTACGTCGTGTGCTCGACGAGTTCGTCGTGGATGGGGTCAAGACCACCCTGCCCCTTTTCCAGGATCTGGTGTCTAATCAGGACATCGCCAACGGCGATTATGACATTCACTGGCTGGAGAACTACTTGGCTGAGACCAAGCAGTAACGGAGAGGCATGATAGGGCGCCGCGGCAGATACTATCCGACCATCACGCCGGACATCCTGCTGCGCGCCTATTCCATCGGACTCTTCCCCATGGCGGAGTCCGCGGACGACCCTGAGATCTTCTGGGTCGAGCCGGAGGTTCGTGGCGTTCTTCCCCTCGACGGCTTCCACGTCTCAAAGAGCCTGGGAAAAACGATCCGAAAGCGTCCCTTTGCAATACGGGTCAATACCGCCTTCGACCGTGTCATCGACCTTTGTGCCGAAGCCGCAGATGATCGGCCCAATACCTGGATCAACGCAACAATCCGCCTGCTCTACTCCGAACTTCATCGAATGGGCCATGCGCACAGTGTGGAGGCTTGGGAAGGCGAGGAACTGGTGGGGGGACTTTACGGCGTTTCCCTCGGCTCCGCCTTCTTTGGCGAGAGCATGTTCTCGCGCAGGACGAACGCGTCAAAGGTTTGCCTGGTTCATCTGGTGGAGCGCCTGAGGGCGAAGGGCTTCACCTTGCTCGATACGCAGTTCACCACGGAGCACCTGAAGACGTTCGGGGCGGTGGACGTTCCCAAAGAAGAATATCTGGACATGCTGAAGGAGGCCGTTGCCTCCCCACATCTGGAATTCTAGTTTAGTTCGTCGTCGCTTCAGGCGCAGGGACGTCCGACTCCTGCTTGCATCCTGTCAGCCAGACGTCATAGATCGCATGCTCTACTGCGTTCAGGCCCGGACTGTCGGCGAACATCCAGCCCGTGAAGATACGGCGAATCTTCCGATCAAGCGTGATTTCATCGACTTCGACGAAGCCATCGATGCGCTGCGCTTCGGTCTCGTCACGCGAATAGCAGACCTTCGGCGTCACCTGCAGGGCGCCGTATTGCACCGTTTCATCAATGTAGACGTCGAACGTCGTAATGCGGCCGGTTATCTTGTCGATCCCGGCGAACACGGCGACGGGATTGGAAATCCGTGCGGCAGACGCCGCCGATGCAGAAACAACCAGCGCGGCCGCGACACCAACAGCGAACTTGCGAGAGAATGTCTTCATCGACGACCCTATTCTGCGTCAGATCCGGAAGCTTCGGGCGCGCCGGTGACACACCCTTCGCCTATGAGCCGAATGTGGCCAAAACAGGTATTCAGGCGCCAGGCGTCCAAGCGTCATAATCCCCAGTGACGCGGGGACGCTCGCCCGCACCTGCAAGCGATCCCTTAGGGCGATAGGCGCCAGGCGTACCTGTCAAATTCGGCTGGTGCGGCTTTTCCCATTCGCGCGGCACGTAGTTGTCCTGCGACGGAGGAACGTCTGTTCGATGATGCATCCAGCCGTGCCAGCCGGGGGAAATTGCCGATGCTTCCGCGTAACCGTTGAAGACCACCCAGCGGCGTGGAACGCCAAACGACGTCTTCGGGCCCTCGTAATAGACGTTGCCCAACTCGTCCTGGCCGACCTTCTTGCCGAAGCGCCAAGTATAAAAGCGGGTGCCGATGGTCTGGCCGTTCCACCAGGTGAATATCTGAAGCAGGAGATTTTTCATGTGCTCTTCGTCAGCTCTGGCAAATGCTGCAGGCAGCGCGGGCTGTGACTGTTTGGGCGGATATGCAACCTGCCGGGCCCGATGTCCAGTGATTCCCGAACCGGGCAAGCCTCACTTGAGCTTCATCTTGAAGCCGTAGTGGCTTTTGACGAAGCCAAGTCGCTCGTAGAAGCGGTGGGCGTCGGTGCGGGCCGTGTTTGACGACAAATGGACGAGCCGGCAGTCCCTGCGCCGCGCTTCCTGGATCGCGTGGTCCATCATCGCCGCACCAATTCCTTGTCCGCGCAGATCTGCGCGCGTCTGCACCGCCTCCACCACCATCACCAGCCCACCGCGTCCAGTCAGGGTACGATTGAACATGATCTCAAAAGTGCCGACCACTTCGCCCCGACGCTCCGCAACGAACAACTGCTCATTGGCCGAGGCGTCGATGACGTGGAAAGCACGCAGATACTCCTCGAAGGCATCGGGAGCGGTCGTATCTCCGTGACCTCCCATCCGATCCTCGGCGAACAGAGCGATCAAAGCAGGAAGATCGCTTTCACGGGCTCGACGTATGTGGATATCCAATGGCACTCTGTCCTCCCATATCCGTAGAACCTCCTCCTCGGCCCACCGCCGCCCCTCGATTTAGCGCGCGAGCCCCTTCTCCATGACAATAGCCGGCAGGCCAGAATTCGGCCCCCCGCACTCGACCATGCGATCAACCTCCGCAAAGCCGAGCCTTTCATAGAATGAACGGGCTCTTGTATTCTCAAGCGCGACTTCAACACGCATGATTTCGGCTGAAGGGAAGCAGGTTTCGAGTTCAGCGAAGATGTCGCGACCGATCCCTTGCCCCTGACACGACGGCTTGACGTAGAGCTGGTGCAGCATCACCGTCTTTTCCATCTTGGGATACATCGACGCGTAACCGATGCCCCCAATCTCCATTCCGCTGTCTGCCGCAAGGAACTCGCCGTCTTTCTTTCCGATCCGCGACCGGATTGCTGAAGCTGAATGCCAATCGGCGATCAGGTGGTCGACCTTGTCTTTGCCGTAGAACGAGTCGTAGGTGGCGTGGAATGTCTCCGCCAGAAGGGCGCGGATCCTTTCCACGTCCTCCTCTCCTGCGGTACGGACGAAATAGACCATGGGCCTATTCCTCGATCCCAAGCTTCGCCTTCACCAATGCCTGAACCGCCTGCGGGTTGGCCTTGCCCCCCGTTGACTTCATCACCTGTCCGACGAACCAGCCAGCAAGTGCCGGCTTGGCCTGGGCCTTGGCCACCTGGTCCGGATTGGCGGCGATGATCTCATCGACGGCCGCTTCGATGGCGCCAGTGTCGGTCACCTGCTTCATGCCCCGCGCTTCAACGATCTCGGCAGGATCGCCACCCTCGTTCCAGACGATCTCGAAGAGGTCCTTGGCGATCTTGCCGGAGATCGTCTCCGACTTGATGAGATCGATGATGCCACCCAGTTGAGCCGGCGAAATCGGAGTCTCTTCAATGGCTTTGCCGGCTTTGTTCAAGGCGCCCAGCAAGTCGTTGATGACCCAGTTCGCGGCGGTCTTGCCATCGCGGCCGGCAGCCACAGCCTCGAAGTAGTCGGCGATTGCCTTCTCCGAGACGAGCACCGAAGCGTCGTAGACCGAAAGCCCCAGTTCGCGCACGAAGCGCTCCTTCTTGTCATCGGGCAGTTCCGGAAGATCCTTCTTCAGCTCATCGATGAACGCATCGTCGAACTCGAGCGGGAGAAGGTCCGGATCGGGGAAATAGCGATAGTCATGCGCCTCTTCCTTTGAGCGCATGGAGCGTGTTTCGCCCTTGTTCGGGTCGAAGAGGCGAGTTTCCTGATCGATGGAGCCGCCGTCCTCCAGAATACCGATCTGGCGACGCGCTTCATATTCGATGGCTTGGCCAATGAAGCGGATGGAATTGACGTTCTTGATTTCGCAGCGCGTGCCAAACCCTTCACCGGGACGGCGGACCGAGACGTTGACGTCAGCGCGCATGGAGCCCTCATCCATGTTGCCGTCGCAGGTGCCGAGATAGCGCACGATAGAGCGCAGCTTCGTCATGTAGGCCTTCGCTTCGTCGGATGAGCGCATATCAGGCTTGGACACGATCTCCATCAGCGCCACGCCGGACCGATTGAGGTCGACGAACGACATGGTGGGGTGCTGGTCGTGCATCGACTTTCCGGCATCCTGCTCCAGGTGCAGGCGTTCAATACCGATCTCGACATCCTCGAACTGGCCCTGCCGGTCAGGACCGAGCGAGATGACAATCTTGCCTTCGCCGACGATCGGGTCCTTGAACTGCGAGATCTGGTAGCCCTGCGGAAGGTCTGGATAAAAGTAGTTCTTCCGATCGAAGAGCGAACGCTTGTTGATCTGCGCCTTCAGGCCAAGGCCCGTGCGCACCGCCTGCTTCACGCATTCCTCGTTGATCACCGGGAGCATGCCAGGCATGGCGGCATCGACCAGGGACACATTGGCGTTCGGGTCTTTTCCAAACTCGGTCGATGCACCCGAAAACAGCTTCGACTTCGACAGAACCTGCGCATGCACCTCCATGCCGATAATGACTTCCCAATCGCCGGTGGCACCGGGAATGAAGCGCTTCGGATAGGGCGTGCGGACATCGACTAGGGTCATGGAATGCTCTTGAATATGGTCTCGTGGGCGTGCTTGTGAGGTAGAGCAAATGCCGCGACGGTGCAAGCGCGCGGCCTTGCACTGCGGCAAAACTCGCAGCAGGTCTTGGGACAGCCTTAACCGACGCGCGTCAAGCTGCTGATATGCAGCCTGAGCATCTTGCCATCTCCATCTTGATCTATCTGCTCCTGAACCTTTTGGTCTTTTCGATCTACTGGTGGGACAAGCAGGCAGCCATCGACGGAGGATGGCGTGTGCGTGAAAGCACGCTTCTGACACTCGCCTTCATCGGCGGCAGCTTCGGCGCCATAGCAGCGCAGCGCCTCCTGCGTCACAAGACCCGCAAGGAGCCATTCCGGACGATTCTTGCATCGATCGCCTCATTTCATGTCTTCTTGGTCACCTTGATCGGCGGGATTTGGCTCTTGGCGCCACAGGCTTCCATCAGCGCGATACTGCCGTAGATCGATCGCAGTTTAATGAGTCGGCCCATAGGGTTCCGGCTCTTGCTTCACAAGCTCCTTCACCAAGCCAAGCGTCTGAACTTCGCGATCCAGCTTCGGCGAGTAGGTGGCGGTGAGCCAGTTGACGCGATAGCCGTACTTTTCGAAGAAGACGACGGCTTCGTCATTGCGAGCGTGTGTCTCCACCCTGGCGAGATCAAATCCCTGGCGTACGATGTCAGCTTCGATTGCGGCAAGCAGCGCACTGCCGAGCCCCTGATGCTGGAAGGGAGGATCGATCCAGAAGTCGCTGATCAGTTCATCCAGGCCCTCCCGCGCCGCCCAGCCGGCCAATGCGCCACCTTGTTCTATGACGCTGATGGTCAACCACGCCTGCCGCGTAAAAGTGTCGAAGGCCATGCGGGCGTTGTCGCGGATGCCGGCCATCTCGCCAACATTCAGCATGGCCTTTTCCCAGGCCCGAAGACCGATTTCCCGCAAGGTCTCGGTCTCATCTTCCCGTGCGTTGCGAATGGTCGCCATGGCCGCCCCTGTTTAGCGGCAGTAGATCACTGAGTCTGGCGTTTTGCCAAGAGCACGGTGTGAGCTTGCTACCACCACTTCCTGGGCGTGAAGCGTCCGGCGGCCTGTTCGATGACATGCGCCGTCTTGAACAGCGTTTCTTCCTCGAACGGCTTGCCGATGAGCTGCAGGCCAAGGGGCAGGCCCTTGTGGTCGAGACCGGCGGGAACGGCGATGCCCGGCAGGCCGGCCATGTTCACTGTCACGGTGAAGATGTCATTCAGATACATCTTCACCGGATCGGCCGCGAGATCCTCGTCTGCGACGCCGAAAGCGGAGGATGGTGTGGCCGGCGTCAGAATGGCGTCAACGCCCGCATCGAAGACCTGTTCGAAGTCGCGCTTGATCAGCGTGCGAACCTTCTGCGCCTGCAGGTAGTAGGCATCGTAATAGCCGGCCGAGAGCACATAGGTGCCGATCATGATGCGGCGCTTGACCTCCTTGCCGAAGCCGGCGGCGCGCGTCTTCTCGTACATGTCGGTAATGTCCTTGCCGTCGACACGCAATCCGTAGCGGACGCCGTCGTAGCGGGCGAGGTTGGATGAGGCCTCCGCCGGTGCGACAATGTAATAGGCAGGCAGTGCGTATTTCGTGTGCGGCAATGTGATGTCGACGATCTCGGCGCCTGCGTCCTTCAGCCAGGCAATGCCCTGGCTCCAGAGCTTCTCGATCTCCTCTGGCATGCCGTCGACGCGGTATTCCTTCGGAATGCCGATCTTCATGCCCTTCACTGACTGTCCAAGCGACGCCTCATAGTCGGGCACCGGAAGATCCACGGAAGTGGTGTCCTTGCTGTCTACGCTTGCCATCGACTTCAGGAGGATTGCGGCATCGCGCACATCGCGAGCGATCGGCCCCGCCTGGTCCAGCGACGATGCAAAGGCGACGGTGCCCCAGCGCGAGCAACGGCCATATGTTGGCTTGATGCCGACGGTACCGGTGAAGGCCGCCGGCTGGCGGATCGATCCTCCCGTGTCGGTTGCCGTAGCACCCGCACACAGGTGAGCCGCAACCGCTGCGGCAGAGCCACCGGACGAGCCGCCGGGCACGAGCTGCTGGTTGGAGCCTTCGGCGCGCCATGGATTGATCACCGGGCCGTAGTAGGAGGTCTCGTTCGACGATCCCATGGCAAACTCGTCCATGTTGAGCTTGCCAAGCATGACTGCACCATCATCCCAGAGGTTCTGGGTGACGGTCGACTCATACTTAGGCTTGAAGCCGTCAAGGATATGGGAGCAGGCTTGGGTGTGAACGTCGCGGGTGGCGAAAAGATCCTTGATACCGAGCGGAATGCCTTCGAGTGCACCGCCCTTCCCGGCTGCGAGACGCTCGTCTGACGCCTTGGCCATCTCCGTCGCCTTCTCAGGCGTCACGGCGATATAGGCGTTCAAGGCATCGTTAGCTGCGGAGATGGCATCAAGATAGGACTGCGTCAGCTCGACAGCAGTGATGTCCCCGCCCTTCAGCTTGTCGCGTGCTTCGGCAATGGTAAGGCTGGTAAGTTCTGTCATTTTCGTATCGCTCAGCGGGTGTGTCAGGATTGGTCGGAATACAGCGACCGCTGCTATTCGACGACCTTCGGCACGAGGAAGAAATTCCGATCGGTGGCAGGAGAATTGGCGACGACGTCGCTTGCCTTGTCTCCGTCCGTCACCTCATCGGCGCGCCTGCGCATGACCATGGGTGTCACCGACGTCATCGGCTCGACGCCCCTGACATCGACCTCGCCAAGCTGCTCAACGAAGCCGAGAATGCCGTTCAATTCGCTGACCATGCGCTCTGCCTCGTCTTGGCTGACGGCAATGCGGGCAAGGCTAGCGACGCGCTTGACGGTGGCGAGATCGACGGACATGGCATGACTCCGGACAAGAATTTCTTACCGCTATAATGGCCACGTCCGCCGTTCGCAACGGGGAAGGATATAATCAGAAGCTGAGCGTCGTGCCGGCGGTCGGCACCTCGACTCGCGTGCGCGTTCCTTCCATGCCCTTGACGAATTTCTCCGCTGTCGGGTCAACAATCGGGAAGGAGCCGTAGTGGCAGGGGATGGCATGCTTGAAGTCGAAGAACCGCTGGCAGGCCAGTGCTGCGACGGCACCGCCCATGGTAAATCGGTCGCCGACCGGCACCAGCCCGATATCCGGCTGGTGCAACTCATTGATCAGACCCATGTCGGTAAAGATGTCTGTGTCACCCATGTGCAGCACGGAGGGCTCGTCGTCGAAGTGGAGCATCAGGCCATTGGCATTGCCCAGTGAATGGGAGACGCCATCCTCGGTGATCTGCGCCGAGGAGTGCTGCGCCTGCGTGAAGGTCACCGTAAAGCCGTCGTAGGAAATGGTACCACCGGTATTGCCCATGTCGGTGTGGGCTACGCCCTTTTTGCCCAGCCAGGCGGCAAGATCGGCATTGGCGAGGACCATAGCACCGGTTTCCTGCGCAAGGGCGACCGTGTCTCCCACATGATCGCCGTGGCCGTGGGTCAGCAGAATATGGCTGATGCCGTTGGCAGCGTCCCGCGCCTGTAGGCCAGCGAAGCCGGGATTTCCGCTAAAGAACGGATCGATCAGGATCTTCGCCTTGGCTGTTTCAAGGCGGAAGGCGGAATGGCCAAGCCAGGTGATCTTCATGAAAGTCTCCCTCGATAGGTAATACGAATAGGTTGAGAATGCTAAATAGGTATCCCGGCCACCGTTAATTGGAAGCATCGGCTCCATAATTTCTGAGCAGAGGAACGAGACTGGATGACAGTACTGACCATTGAAGAACTGGCAGGAGCGCTAAAGAATGGTCAGGCCATTGCGGGTCTCGATCTCGGGAAGAAAACGATCGGTCTTGCGATGTCCGATCTCGGCCGCCGCTTCGCCTCGCCCCGCCCAGTCCTGAAGCGGACGAAATTTACGAAGGATGCGGAGATTTTGTTGGCGTTTGCGGCCAAAGAGAAGGTTGCCGCCTTCATCATTGGCCTGCCAACCAACATGGATGGATCGGCTGGTCCCCGCGTTCAGGCAACCCGGGCCTTCGTCCGAGCCATGGGCGACAAGACTGCTATTCCCTTCGTCTTCTGGGATGAACGTCTTTCGACGGTGGCGGCGGAACGTGCCCTGCTCGAAATGGATGTCTCGCGGGCCAAACGCGCCGAGCGGATCGATTCGGCGGCCGCGAGCTTCATCCTTCAGGGCGCACTGGACAGGCTTTCCTCGCTGGGAAGAGAACTCGACGCCGATCGCTCCTGACGCGTGCGCCACCAGGCAGCAATCCTCCTGCGGCGTCGGAAGGCGATGATCGCGAAGACAATGAGGCTGTCGACGACGATCGCGCGCGCCACCAGCGGAGGAAGATCTTCGGCCGGTATACCGAGCACCCCGCTATAGACCTGGAAGACGAGATCATGCGTCTCGCGGGTCAACATGAAGAAGCCGAAGCTCAGGTCGTTGTAGGACAACCCGTACCAGCTTCCCAGCAGAAGGATTGGCCCGCCCCATAGAATCAGGAACCACTTCATGCGGTCCTCCTTCCCGGCTGAACAAGGTGAAACTCCACCGTCGACAGCCATCTCAGCAGAGCCATCAGGCTCAGTACGACGGCGGGAATGGCGATATCCAGCGCCAGCACCGCAAAAAGCATCGTCATGATGCTCAGCAATGACAAGTCTGGCTTCTGCGTTCCCTGCGGCAACGGTTCCATCCGTCCATGGTTAACAATCGGTTAATGCTAACTTAGGCCAGATGCCCCGGGGTGCAACGTAAACCACCGGCTATGGTTAACGCGCCGGTGCCGCTGGGGATAACGTTATGGCAGCGTCAGCCGTAAATGCCGCGCACGAGACGTCGCACAGAGGTAACCACCTTCTCCCAGTCCTTTTCCCTGCGCAGCGGAAGACCTGCAAATTCCCCAGTGGCCGAAGAAGAGATGACGAGGTGCTGGATTGCGGCGAAGAGGATGGCGTTGACAGTCTGCGCATCGACCCCCTTAGGGGCTGTCAGGCTGCCGCGCATGCGGTCGAGCCACTTCGCCAACGAGCGAGAGCGTGCCTCAGCGAGCCGGCGCACCTGTGGCGTGTCCTTTGACACCTCCCAGGCGATAATCTTGCACACCAGGGGGTCGTGACGCAGGGCGTCAAGGTAGAGAAGCGCCAGCCTTTCCATGAGATCGCCGTAGGTGAGGAGAAACATGCCACCGGCATCTTCGGGGATGCGCTCTTTGACCCAGTCGCCCAGATCGCCACCGATGGCATCGAGAAGACCGTCCAGACCGCCATAGTAGCGATAGATCAGCTGCTTGTCACAGCCGGCTCGCCGGGCAATGGCATTGATGCCGAAGCCTTGGAAGCCCTCATCGGCAAGAAGTTCGCGTGCCGCGCTGAAGATGGCCGCCTCCGTTTGGGCGCGGTTCTTGATTCGCTTCTCGGGGGTGGGATCGACAAGAGCTTCCGGCACTGCAAGCATCAACTGTACTCCAACTGCTCGTTCGCCGATAAGCTCCCTACCCACCCGGCACAATGCATCGCTGGTCGCGATTCACAGAAACCGCAACGTTGCCTGCGCGCAGCGACGCATATAAGGCTCCTGAGCTCCTGCCGATCCCATGCCGAACTGGCCACCATGCTGATCATCTTCGAGAGTATCCTGCCGATCTTCCTTCTGGTCCTGCTCGGCGTGGCGCTGAAGCGCAGCCCGCTCATCAACGGGACATTCTGGGAGGGGCTCGAACAATGCGGGTACTACGTGCTGTTTCCCGCGCTGCTCTTCCACACGCTGGCGACAGCCGACTTCTCGACGATGGAAATCGGCTCGATCGGTGTTGCCGCCGTAGGCGCGGTGCTGCTGATGTGCGCCTTGGTGCTCGGGCTCTGGCTGCCGCTGAAGCGAAGTGGCACCTCCGCTTCCTCCTTCAGCTCGGTCTTCCAGACCGCCACGCGATGGAACGCTTTCATAGCGCTTGCGATTGCCCAGAAGCTTTACGGGGATTCAGGGCTTACCGTGGTCGCGTTGGTGATGGC
>JAEWOP010000239.1 GCA_023399635.1 Pseudomonadota bacterium | reverse complement strand
AAAATGGCCCGCGTATCGCCCCGCGGGCCTTTTCGAATCTAAACGACCTGAAATTACTGGCCGAGGTTCTGGAAGATGCTCCGTGCCGCGTTGGCATTGCCTGCGCCGCCGGCGCCCGACAGCAGCTGCTGCAGGAAGGTGAGGTCGCGGCCGCCTGTCGGCGTCGTACGTGAGCTCGAATCGAACACCTTGCCGTCCTGAAGCGTGTAGTTCGCCTTGCGCTCCACCACGCCGTCCTTGTCGAAGTAGATGGCAAGCACCGTCTGCTCGACAAGTCTCGGTTTCATGAAGGCAGCAGCGCGTTGACGCTTCTGCGAGATGTAGTAGAGCACCTCGTTGTCGAAGGTTGCGGTCGTGGAGGGGGTACCCATGGTCAGCAACACCTGTTCGCGGCTTGAACCGACCGGGATTAGAGCCAGCGACTCCTCGTCCAGCACGTATCCGTTATACAGGGTCTGGCCGATATCCATGGAGGTGCAGCCGGTGAGGGCTGCCGATGCGATGATGGCCGCTGCCGCGGTTCTGCTCAAGAACTTCATTTCGAACCTTAACACTGCCTTTTCAGGCTTCCGAACCTTCGATTGCGGCGTGCGCCGTTACCTGCTGTCCACATCATTATGGCTATTCCGGGGAAGCAAGACCTCCGCCTCAAGCCGATGATGAAGCGGCTGTATCCGCCTGCACCGCAACGCCGTTGCAATTCGTGCCTGCTTCGGTAAACCAGCTTGCGCTTCCATGCAACACATGGCGGCTAACTGTGAGAATTCTTATGATCTTTGGTCTGTTCAAGAAGAAGAAACGCAACCAGCCGATTGTTGACCGTCAGTATGCATCCTTGACATCGGCGGCCCGCATTCCCTTCTTCTATAGCGATCTTGGCGTTCCCGATACAGTCATGGGACGGTTCGAGATGCTGTCGATCGTCCTGATCCTGTTCTTTCGGCGCACCCGCCAGTCCGGGATCAGCGGCCAGGAACTGGCGCAGGAAATTGTCGATGCCTTCTTCCAGGACATCGATCACTCCATTCGAGAACTTGGAATTGGCGATCCCAGTGTGCCGAAACGGATGAAGAAACTGGCCGGGATGTTCTATGGTCGCCTGGAAAGCTACGCTGCAGCACTTGATGCAACGGATCGCGATGGCCTTGCGCAGGCACTGGCGCGCAACCTTCATCCGGACGCCAAGCCCGCGGAGCCTATGGTCGGTCTGGCAGACTGGATGATCTTTGCCGAGGGTGCGCTGGCCGCGGTTGACGAGGAAGAAATCGCCCGGGGCACGGTTGTGGTGCCGGCACCGGGAAAGTGAGGTACGCATGAAGCCGGTTCACGAACATACTGCTAAGCCGCCATTTTCCTACCCCGTCCGGGTTGGACATGTCTCCGCCAATCCGGTCACGGTCAACATCGAGGCTGGGCCGGCGGAGTTGAAGGCCCTTGCAGATCTTTGGAAGGTGCTCGACGTGCATTCCCTGAAATCTGAGATGCAGATTACCCGCTGGAAGAAAGACGGGATCCGTATCAAGGGGCGGGTCGAGGCGGAGGTCGAGCAGGCCTGCGTGGTTACGCTTGATCCGGTGCGGTCGAAGATCGAAGAGGCCTTCGAACAGGTCTTCGTCCCTGAAGGATCCAAGCTTGCGCGCGTTGTGCTGAGTGAGACAGCCGAGATGGTGCTTGATCCTGAAGGTCCGGACGCTCCGGAAACCTTCACCGGCGATACGATCGATGCGGGCGAAGTGGTGGCCGAAGCGGTGGCTCTGGCAATCGATCCCTATCCCCGCAAGGAGGGCGTGGATTTTGAGGATCACCTTGAAAGCAATCCCGCGCAAGAGTCAGGGCGTCCTTCTCCCTTCGCTGCTCTGAAGGATTGGAAAAAGAAAGACTAGGATGGAATTCGCCATCATTGGGTTGTAAGCACCAGCAGAACCACTATTTTGGCCTCGATTTCGCCTCGCGGCGACCGAAAGGATCAGGGACGCGTGATCAGAATCTCTCTTGATGTCATGGGTGGCGATTTCGGTCCTGAAGTCGTCATCCCCGGTGCGGCAAAGGCGCTGGAACGGCATCCGGACGTAACCTTCGTGCTCTTCGGCCTCAAGGCTGAGTGCGATCCGTATCTCGAAAAATACCCAAAGCTTCGCGAACGCTCGGTCTTTCACGACTGCGAACTCGCAGTGGCAATGGACGAAAAGCCGAGCGCGGCCCTGCGGCGTGGCCGCTATGTCTCTACCATGTGGCGCGCGATCGAAGCGGTAAAGGTGGGAGACGCAGACGTAGCTGTATCGGCTGGCAATACCGGCGCGCTAATGGCCATGGCGAAATTCTGCCTGCGGCCCATGGCACATATCGAGCGTCCCGCCATAGCTGGGATCTGGCCAACCCTGAAGGGGGAAAGCATAGTCCTTGATATCGGCGCAACGATCGGCGCCGATGCTCAGCAGTTGATGGATTTCGCCTTGATGGGCGGAGCGATGGCGCGTGCTCTGTTCGAGGTTGATCGTCCGACCGTGGGCCTCCTCAATGTCGGCGTGGAAGAGGTCAAGGGGCTGGAAGAGGTCAAGGAAGCCGGCCGGCTTCTGCGCGAGGCTAATCTTGCCACCATCTCCTACCATGGCTTTGTCGAAGGTGATGATATCGGCAAGGGAACGGTCGACGTGGTGGTCACGGAAGGCTTCACTGGCAATATCGCGCTGAAAGCTGCCGAGGGAACCGCGCGACAGATTTCGCAACTGCTTCGCGAAGCGATGTCCCGCACTTTCGTCGCCAAGCTCGGCTACCTCTTGGCGAAAGGCGCCTTCGATCGCTTGCGGGAAAAGATGGATCCGCGCAAGGTGAATGGCGGCGTCTTCCTCGGCCTCAACGGCATCGTCATCAAGAGCCATGGCGGTACGGATGCCGAAGGCTTCGCGGCCGCCATCGACGTCGGTTACGATATGGCGCGCAACAAGCTCAACGAAAAGATCATCGAAGATCTCAACACTTATCATGCCCGACGTCAGCCCCCGGCTGACCCCGAGGCGGCCTGACAACAGGATACACATAGCATGATCCGTTCAGTGGTACGCGGTTACGGGGCAGCCTTGCCCAAGCGCGTCGTGACCAATCGGGAACTGGAAGGTATTGTCGCGACGTCGGACGAATGGATCGTTCAGCGAACCGGCATCCGCCAGCGCTACATCGCCGGCGAAGGCGAGACGACGGCATCTCTTGGCGAACAAGCGGCACGTGCAGCGCTCGACAAGGCGGGTCTGACCCCCGACGACATAGACCTCGTCCTGGTTGCCACGTCGACGCCCGACAACACGTTTCCGGCAACGGCCGTCAACATCCAGCAGCGGTTGGGGATGACCCACGGGTTTGCTTTCGACATGCAGGCCGTCTGTTCCGGCTTCGTTTATGCGATGGCGACGGCCGATCTCTACATCCGCGGCGGAATGGCCAAGCGCGTCCTTGTGATCGGTGCGGAGACATTCTCGCGGATACTCGACTGGGAGGATCGGACGACCTGCGTTCTCTTCGGCGACGGTGCCGGCGCCCTGGTATTGGAGGCTGCTGAAGGGGAGGGGTCGCTGGCGGACCGGGGTATCCTCACCTCGCATCTCCGTTCCGATGGAAGTCACAAAGAGAAACTCTACGTCGATGGCGGTCCTTCGACGACGGGTACGGTTGGCCATCTCCGAATGGAAGGCAGGGAAGTCTTCAAGCACGCTGTCGGCATGATCACTGACGTTATCGAGGCGGCCTTCGAATCCACCGGCACGACCGCAGAGGATCTGGACTGGCTTGTTCCGCATCAGGCCAACCGCCGTATCATCGATGGGTCCGCGAAGAAACTCGGCATCCCTACCGAAAAGGTGGTGGTGACGGTGGACCTTCATGGAAATACCTCGGCGGCCTCGATCCCATTGGCTCTTTCGGTTGCGCTGGACGATGGACGCATCAAGCAGGGCGACCTCGTGATGCTGGAGGCGATGGGCGGTGGTTTCACCTGGGGCGCGGTGCTGGTGCGCTGGTAGCTCCTGTCAGTGACCTGCCCCATTGTAGGGCATTGGGCGAAGCTCCTGTTTTTGCAGTAGAGCTTGACCCTGGCGTTTAAGCAAAATACTCTCCACCAGCTTACGGACGACGAGGAACTGGGCGGGGATCATGGCCGGAAAAACGGTGACAAGGGCGGATCTGGCGGAATCGGTATTTCGCAAGGTCGGTCTTTCGCGAACGGAATCGGCCGAGCTGGTTGAAACGATCATCGACGAAATCTGCAACGCCATCGTCCGCGGCGAGGTCGTGAAGCTCTCATCCTTTGCCACCTTCCAGGTGCGCGCAAAGAACGAGCGCATTGGCCGCAATCCGAAGACGGGCGAGGAGGTGCCAATCTCTCCCCGCCGCGTCATGACCTTCAAGGCATCCAACGTCCTCAAGCAGCGGATCTTAAGGGCGCACAATTCGCGCAAGCTGAAACAGAAGCCTGCTGTGCCGGCCGCTTGATAGATTTGCCTGTTCGCTTCTTTCGCACACACTTGAATTGCCGTCACTAGGCCGCTGAAATATACGCTGATTCGCATCTGCACTTCCGGTGTCGTCGCGGCTCTGTAGCAGTCATGCGTGAGCTTGCTCGTGGGAGACGAAGTTGGACAAAGGCCCGGACGCATTTCGTACCATCAGCGAGGTTGCGGAAGATCTCGATCTTCCTCAACATGTGCTGCGCTTCTGGGAGACGCGTTTTCCGCAGATCAAGCCAATGAAACGTGGCGGCGGGCGCCGGTATTACCGGCCTGAGGATGTCGACCTGCTGAAGGGCATCCGGCACCTGCTTTATGATCACGGCTACACGATCAAGGGCGTTCAGAAGCTCCTGAAGACCAACGGCAACAAGTTCGTATCCGCCATCGCTTCCGGCGACCTAGCGACGATGGACGCAATCGTCGCCGCCAGTAGCGAGAAGCAGGCGGAGCCGAAGATCGCCGCCGAGGAGGATCAGGTCGTCGGCCGACCAAAAGCAAAGCCCAGCGGGCGTTTCTTCGGCTTCGGTGCAAATTCCGACGACGATATGCCGGAGGTTTCGATCGGCAAGGGAAGCATCGGCAAGGAAGATCGGGCTCTCTTGCAAGAAGCTCTCTTTGATCTCCTGGAGTGCAAGCGCTTGCTGGACCAGGTTCGCTGACCTCGGCAACAGAAGAATTTTCCATATTCACCTCTGGTTCAGGATGAAAGCTGGACCATCTCCCTTGGTAGAGACAGAAAAAGAGGTGAGAAAACATGAAAAAGCTCGCAGTTGTTCTGATTTCACTCGTTACCGGACTGACGGGGGTGGCACCTGCAAACGCCTTTCCATCCGTATCGGCACCCAAGATAGAAGCGTCGCAGGTGCAGGAGGTGAGGCACCGGGGTTACCGGCATGGGCCCCGCCATTGGCGCGGTCGTGACCGTTACTATGGTCATCGCCATTACCGTCGACACCGCCACGGCAATGCAGGCGCCATCATCGGCGGCCTGGCAGCCGGCGCGATCATAGGAGGCGCGCTAGCGTCGCAACAACCGCGCTACTATCGCGGTGCCGGTAACGCTCACGTGAACTGGTGCTACGATCGCTATCGGTCCTACCGGGCATCCGACAACACGTTCCAACCCTACAATGGTCCCCGGCGCGCCTGCCGTTCGCCCTACTACTGAAAACGAGGAGGAGGCCGGCGCACCGGCCTCCTCAACATGTTCTGCAGGAAAGCCCCTGTCACAAAGCTTAAATCTTCTGATGCTACTAGGAACCCAAGGAGGCCTGCGCCGTTCATGGAGCAGACGGAGGGTTTGCAGATGATCTGGATTACGAAGAAGACGCACGAAGCCAGCGACAGCGAGCTGGCAACGGGTACCTTTGCCGATGGGCTGTTCCCGGTGCTGGCAGCGCAAGAGCTGTCCACGCGCGCGACGCGCACGTTCCGTAGCTCCTACGGCCAGGATTATTCTCTGGCGAGCAAACGTGAGCGGACCGACCTGTACGTCAGCTAGGCATTTCCAGCCCCAAGCTGAACCACAATCGCTCGGAGCACCGAGACGATCGAAAAGCATCGAGCGCGAGCATTTCTGCTTGCGCAGCCTCGGCCAAGAATATAGGGAAATCGTGCTCGCAAGAGCTTGTCGGAATGTAGCGCAGCCCGGTAGCGCACTTGACTGGGGGTCAAGGGGTCGTGGGTTCGAATCCCGCCATTCCGAGATGTTAGGCGATCGTTTCGAACGACGCGTCGTTAGAAAGCCAGCTGAACATTCAGCTGGCTTTTTTGTTCTCCAGACGGTCTTTCAGGTGAGGATCCGGACCGGAACAGCCTTCGCCGCTGGTGTCTGCGACAGCTTCTCGTGATGGGAAAGGGGGATCAGCGGGTTGAGCTCCGGGTAATAGCCGGCGATGCAGCCGTCGGGCAGGGCAAAGGGCAGGACCTTCAGGCCTCCGACCTTGCGTTCGCGCTCCTCCTCCACATCGGTCTGCAACCCGACAATCTGACCTTCCCGCAGCCCGAGCTTTTGCATCTCCTTCGGGTTTATCAGCAGGACGTCACGTGTGCCTTCTACACCGCGTAGCCGGTCGCTATATCCGTAGATCGTCGTGTTGAACTGATCGTTGCTGCGTAGCGTGATCAGGCGATAGCGACCAGCGCGGTCGTCGAACCCTGCAGCAGACAGAGCATCTGGAACGGTAAAGTCCGCCTTGCCGCTTTCCGTCTTCCAGATGCGCTCGCGCGCACTGTTGCCGCGGTAAAAGCCCCCGGGGGTAAACAGGCGCTTGTTGAAGTCATGAAACTGATCCGGGTAGGTCTCTTCAATCAGGTCTCGAATCTTGGCGTAATCGCTGCGCCACTCGTCCCATCTGACCTTCGGGTTTGGCGCCAGCGTCGCCTTGGCCATACCGGCCACGATCGCAATTTCGGAAAGGAGGTGGCTGCTTGCTGGCCTGTGCTTGCCGACCGAGCCATGAATGCAGCTCAGGCTGTCTTCCATCGTCACCGTCTGAGGGCCGCTGGCTTGTATGTCTTCTTCGCTCCGCCCAAGACAAGGAAGAAGATAAGCCACCTCGCCATTGACAAGATGGCTGCGGTTCAGCTTCGTCGCGATCTGGACCGTCAGTCGCATCTTGGGCCAAGCTTCCTCCATCACGTCGTGATCGGGAATGGCCCGAACGAAATTGCCGCCAAGACCGATAAAGGCGCGAACGCTGCCGTCGATGATGCCCTCGCAGGCTGCAACAGTATTCAAGCCCTCGTCGCGCGGCGGGTCGAAGCCGAACATCTCGGCAAGCCGATCGAGCGGAACCAGATCCGGCTTTTCCGAAATCCCGACGGTCCGCTGGCCCTGCACATTGGAATGGCCCCGCACCGGAGAAATCCCCGTGCCCTCTCTGCCGATATTCCCCTTCAAGAGCAGGAGATTGACGATCATGGCGATGCTTTCAAACCCGCCAACCTGTTGGGTAAGTCCCATGCCGTAAATGCCAAGAACACGCTCGGCGTCCACATAGACCTGTCCGGCAGCTTCAAGCGACGCGCGGGCGAGGCCGGACTCCCGCTCGATCTCGTCCCAGCTTGTGCCTCGAACCTTTTGCTCGAAAGCATCGAAGCCACTGGTGTGCTGGGCAACGAAGTCACGGTCAATCACTGCGCGCCCGTCGCGCTTTGCCTCATCATCCTTGGCGAACACATGCTTGCACATCCCCAAGATCGCCGCGATGTCACCGCCCACCTTGACCTGATGATACTGGTGCGAGATCGGTGTCTCCTGGCGCGTCAGCATTTCGGTAGGGCTTTGGGGATTGATCATGGCCTCCAAGCCCTTTTCCCGAACAGGGTTGAAGGTCACGATCTTGCAACCGCGCCTTACCGCCTGCTGCAATGGGTGGAGGAGGCGCGGACTATTGGTTCCTGGATTCTGGCCGAAGAAGAACATCGCATCGCAGGTGGAAAAGTCATCATAGACGGCAGTGCCGACAGGCGAGCCAATGACTTTCTTCAGGCCGACCGAAGTTGTTTCGTGGCACATGTTCGAACTGTCGGGGAGATTGTTGTGACCGTAGAGCCTGGCAAAGAGCTGATAGAGATAGGACGTCTCCAGGCTGGCGCGACCGGAGGTATAGAAGATGACCGATTTGGGATCGAGCGCCTTCAGTTCCTGGCCGATCGCAGCAAATGCCTCATCCCACGCGCAGGGAACATAACGATCGCTGGCGGGGTCATATCGAAGAGGATGGGTGAGCCGTCCCTGCTGCTCGAGATCGTGGTCCTTCCATCCGCGCAGTTCCGTAACGGTATGCTTTGCAAAGAACTCGGGGGTGCATCGCCGGGTGGTCAGCTCCCAGAGCGTCGCCTTTGCCCCGTTCTCACAGAATTCGAAGGGGTGATGATCAGCAGGCTTGGCCCAGGCGCAGGAAACGCACATGAAGCCACCCGGCTTGTTCTGTCGGCGAAGAGTGTCGAGCACCATCGGGGAGCTCAGCTCCTTCGCGAAGATCCTGGCGATACCGCGAACTGAGCCCCAGCCGCCGGCCGGGCCGTCATACTGTACGGTCTTGGTCTTCGACATGAACTTCCCCCTTGTTTGGCTTCTTGAAAGCATCAGCGTCGAGCCGTCGACACGCGCCCGGACGTTCAGCCAACCCATCAGGGTGGCTGTTGTTCCATCACGGTGCGGTGCGGGCCATCCTTGTTACAAAGCCTCGAACTGACGTTTTGAAGAAACCTTTGTTCGGTCAGTCGGTTCTGGTTCAGTCGACTTCACCGCAGCAGAGGTTGAAGCCTCGCCACATCAAAGGAACCGCCAAACGGGAGAGGACCCATGCCAGAGAAACATCCAAACACCGCCCGCTGGGGTGGACCCGGTGCCAGTCATGAAGACCGGACGAAGCCAATGCCGGAAAAGCATGATCCCCGTCCGCACGGAGCACCGACCAATCCACCGGTCAGCCAGGTCTCGGGCGGCGGTGGAGAGCGAGACGAGAAGCATAGCCACGTTGACAACATGCGCAGCAGCAAGTCTCATACATCCGGCACGCCAAGCCCTACCTCTGGCCGGGATTGGAAGGAAAACAGTCCCCGGGACTAGCAAGCGACGCCCCGCTAAAACTGCGGATTGACGATGCGTCGCCTCCGGCGGTTGCCTGGGACTTGTCAATGCGGTCCTTTGGTCAGCCGAGTTCATCCGCGTGCCTGAGAGAAAAGCTACCTCACAAGCCTGACACAAAGAAAGGCCCCGCCGTTTTTGGTAGCGGGGCCTTTTCCGAACCGAGAATAGGAACTTCAGATTTCCGGGCAGCCGCGGACGTTGGCAAACACAATCCTGCTGGGACCCCGACGGGTCATGCCTTCAACAGTTACGCTGCGACGGGTCACCCGTGTCACTTCCGCGCGACGCAGGCCTTCGGAGCGTGCAATGGAGAGGGCCTCACGCGGGCTGCACTCGTCACGGCGACGGTCGCGGCGGTCACGGCGGTCCTGGTCGCGGATTACCGGACGAACGCCATCGGGCCCAATCCGCAGTTCCAGATCCTGAGCTGCTGCAATGGGAGCAGTGGCAGTCAGAGTTGTCGCAGCGAGAGCGAATGCGAGGCCAAACTGAGCCAGAATTTTCAACATGTTCATCTCCACGGAAGCGACCCGTGGGCCGCGCTGGTTGTTGGTGCCCTTAAACGCGCTGTTGAAGAACAGGTTCCTGAAGCATCATCTCGCCCGTCTTTTTTTGTTGAGACAGGGAGAGAAAACGAAAATGGCCGCTGTTCGGCGGCCATTGAAGTTCTAGTCAAGCTTTCAGGCGTTAACGGAAGCGCGGCGCGCGGGACGCGTTCATCAGCAGTTCCTGCTCGGTGGCGAATGATCCCAGTAGCTTCATCAGTCGGGCTTCCTCTTCCCGCTCAAGGCGATAGCGTTTCGCAAACTCACTGACGCTCCAGACTTTGCGAATGCCGGATTCAGTGATCTGTTCAACGTCGATACGCTCGCTCATGGCTACACCCCCGGATACGCGATATTGTGCAGAACGCGGAAGCGACGGAGAAGTTCCGGAAGAAGATGAAGATTTTCGTTAGTGTTTGAACGTCTTAGCCGTCGTTCGCAGAGCTCAGGTCCTGCGGCCGTATGCCATCATCAGCGCCATGCGAGCGCAGCCGTACTCCTGGGCCTGCACCCGGATTATCCTCCCCCGCGCGGAGAAAAACGATACCCCTTGGCTCAAGTGCGAGGCGCAGACGTTCGGCGACCGCAGGATCGACTGCCATCGCCTCTTCCGCACTGGCTATGTCTTCGGGGGAAAGGCCGGTGACGCCGGCAAGATCTTCGATCGACAGTGCAATCATCGCGCGCCCGGCGCGCAGTTGTGGTCCAGTCAGCATGATCGCAATCTGGGGCAGGCGAGGGGGAAGTCAAGCCATCAGGGGACGGGGAGAGAGCCGTTGCTGACGCTGGTAGCGCTGTTCCAGCGCGATGCAGCCCCAGACAACGCCAAGCAGGAGATAGAAGTGGCGCCAGTGATCTGTGTCGATAACATTGCCGATCATGCAGTGACCCAAGATGACAATCCAGCTGATCATCAGGAAAGGCTGCCAGGGCCGATCGCGCAGCAGGTAGCGGAAGCCTGCAACAAGCGTACAGGCAATCAGGGTCAGGTAGGTGACGAAGCCAAGCCAGCCATAGGTCGTGAGCGTCTTTAGCCAGATGTTGTGTTCGTCTTCTCCGTACATCTTGCCGAGCACCAGCGGACCCAAGCCCAGCGGGCGTTCCATAGACAGCATGAAGCCGATCTTGTGGCGTTGGAACCGGCCCATACGAGCGCCATCATAATCTTGAACCAGCTTGGCGCGCGACGTGAACAGATCCGCCACCTGTTCCGACTGGAGAGCCACGGAGAGAGCAAGGCCGAGGAGAAAGAGTGCTGTGAGCGAAAGCAACAGGATCTTCATCCGGAATGCCGCGCTACGCTCCTTGAGCAGCATGATGACAATCAGCATCAATACGCTGAAGGCAAGTAACCCCCAGGCGGCACGGGAAAAGGAAAGAAAGACGCCGAGAACAAGCACGAGCAGGCCCGCGACGGGGAGCGGCGACTGCAGAAGCTTTCCCGTCAACAGCCGATAAAGGAGGTAGAGTATCGGCGCGATCAGATAGGGGCCGAAGACGTTCGGGTCCTCAAAGGCACCCATGGCACGTCCATAGCGCGTGAATATGCCGGCACCGGGAAAGGCGTTGAAGTAGCCGAGTATCCCGAGAACTGCGGTGATGATGGCGGCCGCTAGCCACGCCTTGAAGATCAGGGAGAGGCGCTGATGTCGGTTCTCCACAACGGCAGCGTAGAAAACAGCTGTCATAGCAAGGAAGATCGAGACAGCCGCGTTGAGCGGGGCGCCGCTCATGTCCTTCATCACCGTGATTGCCAGCAATCCGCCAACGTTGAAGACGAGCAGCATCGCAAGCAGGAGCCCAACTGTGCGTGAGATCGGCAGACCGAGCAGGAACCAGACCGGGATCTGCGCCGCCATGATCAGCTCATACGGAGCCGGCTCCGACATAACGAAGCCGGACAGAAAAACCCCCAACGCGATGAGCAGCGATCCAAAGAGTATGCCGCTGATAAGCCGTCGCTCAAAGGCAGGTTCGTCGTGGGCGAAAGCGCTCAATATGCGTTGTCCACGTTCAGCAACCGGATCGGCGTCAGAAACAGGATCTTCAGATCGAAGAGCAGCGACCAGTTCTCGATGTATTGAAGGTCATAGGCGGTACGCATGCGGATTTTTTCGTCGCTGTCCAGTTCGCCGCGCAGACCATTGATCTGTGCCCAGCCGGTGACACCCGGCTTCACCCGGTGGCGGGCGAAATAGCTCTCGACCACATCGACATAGCGCCGATCCCCGGTCTGGGCGTGGATCGGGTGCGGACGCGGCCCGACCAGCGAAAGACTGCCGCGAAGGACATTGAAGAGCTGAGGTAACTCATCGATCGAAGACTTGCGCAGGAAGCGTCCCACAGGGGTCACGCGCGGATCATTCTTGGTGACAGCGCGCTTGCCTGTCGGATCAGCAAGTTCCGTGTACATCGACCGGAACTTCAGCACGTTGATCACCTCGTTGTTGAAACCGTGGCGCTTCTGGATGAAGAAGATCGGGCCTTTTGACGTAACCTTGACGGCTATGGCGGCAGCGATCATCACCGGCCACACCAAAGCGAGCGCGACCAACGAAAAGACGACGTCGAAGACACGTTTCGCAACCGAGTCCCAGTCGCGAAGCGGCTTGTCGAAGATGTCGAACATCGGCACGGCGCCGATATGTGAATAGGAGCGAGGCCGAAACCGCAGGTGGTTGGCATGCGCAGCAAGGCGTATGTCCACCGGTAGTACCCAAAGCTTACGCAGTAGCTGCAGGATACGCGCTTCCGCCGAGGCAGGAAGAGCAATAATCAGCATGTCCACCCGTGCCATGCGTGCAAATTCGACAAGTTCTGCGAAGGTGCCGAGCTTCGGGTAGCCCGCCACCACAGGTGGGGAACGGCCAGAGCCACGGTCATCGAAAATGCCGCAGATGCGAATGTCATTGTCTGGCTGCTGCTCCAGCGCTCGAACCAGTTGCTTGGCAGGCTCCCCGCCGCCGACAATGACCGCGCGCCGCTCCATGATGCCATTGCGGGCCCAGTGGCGGATGCCGAAGGAGATCAACTGGCGCTCGACCAGCAGGAATGTGCCTGTACCCGCCAGCCAAGTAAGATAGTCGATCGGGGTGAGCGGCTGTCCTTCCACCACATAAAGAACGGTTGCAGATGCACAGAAGCCGATCGCCCAGCAGGCGGAAACCCTCAGCCTGCTCCTGGCGGCGACGCGCAGCATTGGGATCTGGTAGGCATCAGCCACCTGCAGGGCAAGTACCGTTGTAGAAGCACCCAGGATAGCCATGCCGAAATGACTTGCGAGCCCCGCGTGCTCGGGTCCTAGAAAGGTCACGGCCGCAAGCAGGCTGCACGCGACCAAAGATAAGAACTCCAGGAGGCGGATCTGACCGATCAGCAGGGACGGGGACGTATTCTCGTCACGAAACTGGTTCGCGATCTGGAGAGCAAAGGGGTTCAGGATGGAGGTTTGATTGTCTACGCCGTCACCACCCGGCGTATGGGCGAGCTTGTGCCGCAGGGCGTCGACATCGAACTGGTTTTTCATACCCGTGTCGGCCATCCCTCTGATCCTTTTGCAGCTCCCTCAATCGCCGCTTCGTTGCTTCGCATCAGATCGGAGTAGCAGGAAACTGCTAAGAAACCTTTAGGACCGTTCTTCTAGCAAGGTTCGGTAGAGCGCCAGCATGTTCTCGGCCATAGTCACGCTTGAGAACCTGGAGCGGATCTCCTCAGGCTTCGGCATGACACGGGCCTGCCAATCCGGATCGACGGAAGCCCTAACCATAACCCGCGACAAATCCTGCGCATCTCCAGGTCGGGTGAGCGCTTCGCTATCGGTACCGAGAATCTCAGGTATCCCTCCGACTCGTGACGCCACCAAAGGTCGTTGTGCAGCAAGTGCCTCGATAACGAGATACGGCATGGCTTCGCCTCTGGAGGGGACAACGATCGTACGGCCCATCGTGAATGCCTCCCGCGCAGGCATTGCCGGCAGCATTCTGATGCGGCTTGTCATGCCCAAATCTTCCAGCATCGCGGCATAACGGTCGCGATCGGGGCCATCGCCAACCATCAACGCAGACAACGGGCGGCCAAGAGCGTGTTCCGTGCGGGCGAACGCGTCGATGAAAAGATCCGGGCCCTTCAGATCACGCATCATCCCGATGTAGAGGAAATCTGCTGCCTCGGCAGACAATGTGACTGGAGCAAACTCAGAGGCTTTTATGCCGTTGAGGATAACCTTCGAGGGCGTTGTTGGCAGCCCGATCTTGGCTTCGTACGTTTGCCGCTCATACTCGCAAACGAAAACCACTGCGTCAGTAAATCGCTCCTGAAATCGTTCAATCCGAAATACCAGCCGACCCGAGGCAGTTGAGGGATCGAAGTGAAGACTGCCACCGTGCGGGGAATACAAGCGAACGACGTCTGAGCCTTTGGCGCGCAGTGCAGTGCCGATCAGGCGTACAAGCACGCCGCCCTTGGCGCCGTGCCCATGCAGGACATCAGGTCGCAGGCTCTTGATGTGCCTGTAACTCCGATAGAGCGCAGACAGGTCCGACGGTGCCACGGCTCGACGCATGGGAATGCGGGTGAGGCCGAGGGACAAGTAAGGACGGATGCTGTCGAACAGTCGATCCTCATGCGCCCCACCTGTTGAGCTGTCGCAGAGGATGCCGACCTCGTGTCCGGCGGCGCGATGTTCTTCGACGAGATCGCGCACATGGCGGAAAATCCCGCCCAACGGCGTTCTGAAGCAGTGGAGAATGCGCAGTTTCCGGACGTCGGACATGCGATTAGAACAGCCGTTCGCGAACGTAGATGGTGTCCCCGGCCAGCACCGATGCCGAAGTGGGAGTGCGACCGGTGATGACGCGGCCGTTGATCTTCCGGGTAATGTCGACGTCGCGCTGGTTGCCGCGGGGGGTGAAACCGCCGGCAATAGCCACCGCGTTCTGAGCCGTCATGCCCGGAACATACGAGTACTGCCCAGGCCGTCCGACCTCACCCATCACGAAGACCGGTCGGTAGCGATCGATCTCGATCGTGACGTCGGGGTCACGCAGATAGCCCTGTCTTAGGCGGGCGGCGATTGCGCCTTCAAGCGCTGGCAGCGTTTGCCCGCGGGCAGCCACCTGTCCGATCAGAGGGAAGGCGATATAGCCTGCCTGATCCACGGAATAGGTGTTTGAAAGGCCGGCCTGTTCGAAAACCGTCACCCGTAGCCGGTCGCCGCTGTCCAGGCGATAGGGTTGAAGCGCGGCTTGTTGAAAGGATCTTGGCACTGGCTGAGAGGTGGAGCAGGCAGAGACGCCGCCCGCCATCATGGCGAGCGCCAGCATCATCAGGCGTGGTCGACGGGCGACGGACATTCGCGACGGGCTCCGGCTTTCATCAAGTCGTCTGTTTATCGATCCGTTAGGGTTAATTCCGGGTAAAGGAGCCGGCCCAGGACGCGGCGCTTTCGTGCGGCATTAACCCTTGGATTACCATACCGGTTTACGATTGCTCCGATTTTCATGTTTGGAGTTTCTGATGTCGGGCTTAGTGGGCAGCAATCAGGACGTTGACATCGATCTGGCACGGCTTGCGTCCGCTGTATGGGAGCGGCGCAAGGTGGTTGCCGCGGTGGTCGTGCTGGCTGCCGGCGGCGCTCTGCTGGCGACCACGATGATGACGCCGCTCTACAAGGGTGAGACCCGTATCCTGATCGAATCCCGATCGGCGAACCTCTCGAACGCGCCGGCGCCGGCTGCCGCAAACGACCCCGTGCTCGATTCTCTCAACATCACCAGCCAGGCGGAACTGCTGCGCTCGACAGATCTCATCCGACAGGTGGCGAGTGACCTTCGTCTGGAAGAGACGGAGGAGTTCAGTCCGCAGGCGCAGTCGCTGCTGCCGAACCCGTTGGTCCTGAGCGGGTTGAAGCAGGATCCTTTGGATCTTGCGCCCGAAGATAGGCTCATCAAGGAGTTCCGGGAGAAGTTACAGGTTTATGCGGTCGAGAATTCGCGCGTCATCGCCATCGAATTCTCTTCCGAAGACCCCAAGCTCGCCGCCTTGGTCCCGAACCAGATGGCGGAGGTCTATCTCAAGCTGCAAAGCGGCGCCAAGCTTGACACGACCTCGGAAGTCACCCGCTGGCTGGAACCGGAAATTGCAACGCTGACGGAAAAGGTACGTGCCGCGGAAGCCAAGGTCGCGGAGTACCGGGCCTCGGCCGGGCTCTTCCAGACGACGGACAACAGCAGCTTCACCGCTCAGCAGTTGAACAACATCTCGACAGAACTTGCCCGGGTGCGGGCAGAGCGCGCCAATGCGGAGGCGAGGGCGGAGAATGTCCGTGCGGCAGTCGAGGCGGGACGCGACTCCGAGACGCTGGCCGAGGTCGTCGGCTCCCAGGTCGTCCAGCGGCTACGCGAAACGGAAGCCAGTCTTCAGGCGCAGATCGCCGAACAGTCGACGGTTCTTCTGGAGAACCATCCGCGCCTCAGGGGTCTGCGGGCACAGCTTGCCGGCATCCGTGAGCAGGTTGTCGGGGAAACGCGCAAGATCCTTGCAAGTCTGGAAAGTGAGGCGGAGGTTTCGCGTATCCGCGAGCGCCAGTTGGGGCAGCAACTGAACGAGCTGAAGGCGGCGTCCGCCAAGGCCGGCGAGGAGGAAGTAGGCCTGCGGGCTCTGGAGCGTGAGGCAACAGCGCAGCGCCAGCTTCTGGAAACCTATCTTGCCCGCTACCGGGAAGCCGCTTCCCGCGCAGATCCGAATGCAGCCCCAGCGGATGCCCGCGTCATTTCGAGCGCTTTCGAGCCCTCCGATCCCTATTTTCCCAAGGTGGTCCCGATTGTCATCATCGCTGCGCTTGCCAGTCTCATCCTGAGCGCCGTTGCCATCATGGTCGGCGCGCTTTTCTCCGGCCGCGCGCTGCGCCCCGTCGTGGTCGCGCCGTATGCGGCGGACACAGGTTCTGCGGCGCAGAGGGTGCGGTTACAGCCAATCGTGAACGCTGCTGTCCTGCCTGCCGATACCGTCGACGCCGCAGCGACAGCCGCTTTCGTCTCCGCCGAAAACGGACTTGAACCGGAGGCGCCGGTTACACCGATGGAGGATGTCTTCACCGTCGAAGGTGTCGCCAACATGCTGCTGCGGCACGGCATCCCCTGCGCCTTTGTGCTTTCGCCCGGTGGCGACACCGGATCGACGGCGACAGTCATGCTGGCGCGGGAGATTTCGGAACGCGGCAAGACCGTAGTCCTGCTGGACCTGACAAGCACTGGCTGCCCAAGCCGTCTGATGGCACATGACAGGGACCTGCCGGGGATAACCAACCTGCTTGCCGGGGAAACGGCTTTTGGCGATGCAATCCATGCCGACCGACTGTCAGAAGCGCACATCGTTCCCTGCGGAACGGCGGATCCCGCGACGGCAATGCGTGCCTCCGATCGGCTACGCATCATCGTCGATGCGCTGGTCGACGCTTATGACCTCGTGCTCGTGGAATGCGGTGCCGCTGACGTTTCAACGCTTGAACGCCTCGGCGGGCGTAGCGAAATGGAGATCCTTCTCTCCGTTCCCGACGGTGATGACCGTCAAAGCGCCCTGCTGGTTCAGCAACTGAATGAAAAAGGCTTCCATAATCTACTGATCATGTCCGGCGCCGCCGGAAGGCGCCGGCGGGCCGCCTGAGGGTCAGCGCTGGAGCAGCGACCGAACCTTCTGGACCGTGGCGTAAAGCTGCGCGTTGCGCTTTACCGTAGTCCGCAGCCGCGCCAGGTTGTTTAGAGCCGGCATGGCCAGCCGGCCCTTCTGCGTGATCGGCACCAGGATGTCCTGCGCTTCTGTCGTCTGCGGGCACCAGCTGTGCTTGTAGGGTTGGTCGCCGACGCCGAAGTCGAACACGTTCGCACCGGTCTGGCCTGCCTCTTCGATCATCATCCAGAACAACAGCTCGCCAGGGCTTGCGTCGGGGCACAGCTTGTCGTCGATCGAGCCGAACTGGCAGAGGATATGGCCGCCCTTGCGCGACAACCCGCTGATGGCGACAACGGCGCCTTCGTTCTCTCCGTGCAGCCGCAACGCGTGCATGCGAAGGAGATAATCGGTCTTGCCGACGGAGCGGTCTATCAAATCGTGGAAGAACTGACGCACTTCCTCGGGCTGGAACACATCCGGCAGCCCTGATACGGCGAACCGCTCCGCCTTCTGCTGGAAGAACAGGTCGAGCAGGGCATGCTGTTCATTGGCCTCTAGCGGACAATAATGGGAAAAGCCACCGATAGCCTCGAGCCGGCGGCACTGACTTCTATGGCGCTTGCGGCGCGTCTTTGCGTTGAGTTGCGCAATCGTCTCTTCCATGCTGGCATGAA
>JAEWOP010000262.1 GCA_023399635.1 Pseudomonadota bacterium | reverse complement strand
CGACCAGAACACGTGACCGGAGTACCAATGCCCGAAGTCATCTTCAACGGCCCCGCAGGTCGACTGGAAGGCCGCTACCAACCTTCCAAGGAAAAAAGCGCTCCGATCGCCATCATCCTGCATCCGCATCCGCAGTTCGGCGGAACGATGAACAACCAGATCGTCTACCAGCTCTTCTACATGTTCCAGAAGCGAGGCTTCACGACATTACGGTTCAACTTCCGTGGCATCGGACGTAGCCAGGGGGAGTTTGACCATGGCGCCGGCGAGCTTTCCGATGCTGCCTCCGCGCTCGACTGGGTGCAGAGCCTGCACCCCGACTCCAAGAGCTGCTGGGTCGCGGGTTACTCATTCGGTTCCTGGATCGGGATGCAGCTTCTCATGCGCCGCCCGGAGATCGAAGGGTTCATGTCGATTGCCCCGCAGCCGAATACCTACGATTTCTCGTTCCTCGCGCCCTGCCCGTCTTCCGGCCTCATCATCCATGGAAATGCCGATAAGGTCGCGCCTGAGAAGGATGTGATCGGGCTGGTCGAAAAGCTGAAGACGCAGAAGGGCATCCTGATCACGCACCGGACGATCGAAGGCGCCAATCACTTCTTCAACGGCCAGACGGACCAGTTGATGGCGGAATGTCAGGATTATCTCGACCGCCGCCTCGAAGGCGAACTGGTTCCAGAGCCAGCGGCCAAACGCATCCGCTGATCAACCCTTCTGGCACTTTGCCAGCTCAACTGATCCGTCGTCGCGGCTATTGCGCGGCGATGGACAAGTCTGAGACTTCGGACGTGGACCATCTTACGCAGTCACGACCTGCCTTCTTTGCCTCGTACAGCGCCTGATCCGATCGTCGCAGGTTCTGATGCAACGGCATGCCATCCTCCCATCGCGTGACGCCGAAACTGGCAGTCATCCGGAAGTCGTTTGGCAGGCCCGGTACCGCCATGGCGGATGTCTGGCGGCGTATGTCGTCGGCGAACAGGATAGCCGATTCCAGGCTCGTCCGCGGCAGAAACAGCGCAAATTCCTCGCCACCCAAACGCCCCGTTACGGCATCGGCCGGTGCATTCGCAGTAAGCAACTGGCTGAACGCTTCGATCACGCGATCTCCACAATAGTGGCCATAGGTGTCGTTGATACGCTTGAAGTGATCGAGATCGCACATCATCAGCATGTGCGGCCCGACCGGTGACCGCTTGATCTGGTGGGTCACCTGATTCTCAAACCCCCGACGATTAAATAGCGCCGACAATGAATCCGTTTCGGATCTGCTTCGCTCGTCCGCCATGATCTCAAGCACCAGCACCGTAAGCAACATGAGACCGACGGCGACCACCATGACACCCGTCGCGCTCTGCGAGATGATTGCGTAGTTGCTGTTGATGTAGTCCTTGGCGGTCGTGCCTGCGCCCACTGCAACCGCCAGCCCTGCCTTGGCCACGAAGTGGAAGCCCGTCAGTGCAAGAAGTCCCGCAAGCGCCCGATCGGAAAGCAGTCGCCGGGCGCTGCGAAGGATGGCCTGTGTGCTGCTAAACGCCACAAGAGCAAAAGGCGCCTGATAAGCGAAGGCGTGCAACACCGTGCCGCGCGGCAGATCGTAGATCACTAAATCAACGATGACCCAGAAGAGGAAAAACATCACCTGGTCTGGCAGGTTGATCCGCTCCCCGTAGAGCTGTCCTACACCGATCCGCAACAACATCAGACCTGCAAGCACGCTAGCGAAGGCGGCAATGGCCGAGGTCCGCACCCATTCTGTATGGGCAACTGAAAGCTCGAAAATGGCTGAAAGTGCAGCGATCGCGAAGCCCGCTGCAATCCAGCGCACACCACTCGTGTATCGGCTTCTCGTCGAGACCACAAAAAAGACGGCACTGAAAGAAAGAGCAATGACGAAGTTCATGCCCAGAAAGAAATTCGTGCCGTTCATTTGTTGTCCTGGGGGAGTAAGCGTGCAGGCCAGCTTTCGCCTGCGCCCAAACCTTCTCTACTTCGAGTTCACCAAACCAAAGGTTAAGGTCCAGCCTGTCGCCAGAGACGTTATCGTCTTTCTTGTGGATGGCGGATCAATCCACCGCTGACCGGCTGCCGCACTCCCGTCGTCCCAGGATATGTCAGAGGTAACTCTTTCATGGAACGAACTGCGAGATAAGCCCAGGCCTCCGCCTCCATCGCGTCGCCATCGCGCCCCACCTCCTCGGCCGACACCACGCGTTCTTCCCGCTCCTTTGCCAAGTCTACCAGGTCGCCCATCAGCACCTTGTTCAGTCGACCACCGCCACAAACCACATAAAGCGCGGGCTTTTGGGGCAGATGCGCTGAAGACCGAATGATGGAGGCGGCGGCAACATAGGCAAGGGTCCTTGCCCCGTCCGCTAGCTCAGCTTGATTGCTGTGCGGCGGCAGGAAGTCGTTGCGGTCGAGCGAACGACGCCGTGCAGCACTGAAGAACGGATTGGAAAGATAAGTCTCCGCCAGTTCAGCGAGCACCCTGCCTTCGGACGCGATCAAGCCGCCCTGGTCGAAAGGGACGCCCGCATGTGCTTCCACCCACTGGTCAATCAACGTATTGCCGGGCCCGCTGTCAAACGCGGTGATCGACCCATCGAGGCTGATGAAGGTCAGGTTGGATATGCCGCCGATATTGACGAAGCAGACAGGCCGATCCGGCACTTCAAGCGTCTCGGCCAGTGCCGCGTGATAAGCCGGAACCAGCGGCGCACCCTGCCCGCCATGGACCATATCATTTGCGCGCATGTCATAGACGACCGGAATTTCGGCCAGGTTCGCCAGCAGCTGTCCATTGCCGATCTGCACTGTCATACCCTGATCCGGCCGATGCAGTACGGTTTGCCCGTGAAAGCCGATCGCGTCAACATCTGAAGCAGCCAGGCCATTCCCGCGCAAAAACGTCCTGAGCGCATCAGCGTGCAGACGGGTCAACTCATCCTCGACATCGGCAAGGAAACCGGGTCGCTCGTCTCTTTGCTGAATTGCCTTCGCATCCTCAAGCGCCTGCTTCAGCCGCTCCCGAAACGCCGGCTCATACGGCACACCAAGAAAGGCACCTCGCTCCACTCGCGTCCCGCCGTCCGTTCGCAGGAGCGCCACATCAATGCCATCCATCGACGTCCCGCTCATCAGCCCGACCGCTGTTTTCAATCCGTTCATTCGATGACGCCCAGAATCAGTTTTGGAGTGATTATGCGCTGAAACAGTGGTAGACGCCCGCCCATATCGAGAAATTGCCTTCCAGAGATTCATCATGCCCAGCTTCAAGTCCGAGTTCCTTCAAACCATGCACGAGCGTGGCTTCGTCCATCAGATTTCCGACGAGAGCGGCCTCGATGATCTGCTGAGCAAGGAGAAGGTCACCGGCTATATCGGGTTCGATCCGACGGCACCTAGCCTGCACGCGGGAGGCCTCATCCAGATCATGATGCTGCACTGGTTTCAGCGATGCGGCCACCAGCCGATTTCTTTGATGGGTGGTGGTACCGGCATGGTGGGTGACCCTTCGTTCAAGGAGGAAGCGCGTCAGTTGATGACGGTTGACACGATCGAGGGCATCATCGCGTCGATAAACCGCGTCTTCGCGAACTACCTGGACTACAATCAAGGGCCGAAGGGTGGCGCGTTGATGATCAACAACGCGGAATGGCTGCGCCCACTCAACTACCTGGAGTTCCTTCGCGACGTCGGCCGTCACTTCTCGGTCAACCGGATGCTGTCGTTCGAGAGCGTCAAGACCCGCCTTGACCGGGAACAGTCCCTGTCTTTCCTGGAATTCAACTACATGATCCTCCAGGCGTACGACTTCGTCGAACTCAGCAAACGCTACGATTGCCGGTTGCAGATGGGTGGTTCGGATCAGTGGGGCAATATCATCAACGGCATCGACCTTGGCCACCGGATGGGCACGCCGCAGCTCTATGCCTTGACGTCCCCGCTTCTAACAACCTCTTCTGGCGCCAAGATGGGCAAGTCGATGAGCGGTGCGGTGTGGCTAAACCCGGACATGCTGTCGGCCTATGACTTCTGGCAATACTGGCGCAATACAGAAGATGCCGATGTTGGCAGATTCCTCAAGCTTTACACAACGCTGCCGATGGACGAGATCTCCCGGCTGTCGCAGCTTGGCGGGTCCGAGATCAACGAGGTGAAAAAGATCCTCGCAACCCAGATCACAGCCATTCTGCATGGGCAGGCGGCAGCCGACGAGGCCGCCGAGACCGCCCGCAAGACTTTCGAGGAAGGCGCCCTCGCCGAGAACCTGCCCTCGGTAGAGGTGCCGACCGCAGAACTGGAAGCCGGCCTCGGGTTGCTGGCCCTGATCGTGCGCGCAGGCCTGGCCGGATCGAATGGCGAAGCTCGCCGGCATGTGCAGGGCGGCGCGGTCAGGATCAACGACCAGTCGGTGTCCGACGAGCGCATGACCGTTAGCACTGGTGAGGTGACGAAAGACGGCGTCATCAAGCTGTCACTCGGCAAGAAGAAGCACATTCTCGTCCGACCCAGCTGATCCTCGAATTAGGACGAAGAAAGGCCGGCTACGCCGGCCTTTTTTATTGACCGCTACTGGAATTCGAAGATCTGTCGGAAGATACCCGGGGCAATGATGGACAGCGGGTTGACAGTGAGACGCGGCTGCTCGAAGGGCCCCTCGAGCTTGAAGGTAATTCCGAGGAGACCGCGATCGCGCCCATTTCCGAGGATCGCTCCGATGATCGGCAACTCGGCAAACAACCGGTTCAGACCATATGCCGGCATGAAAGTACCGGTCATGTCCATGTTCCCTTCGGGATCACGAAGAACGCCTTGGAAGCTCGCGCCGATCTGTTCGCCTCGCACGACACCGTTCTCGACAGAGAGTCCCCCACCGCGATAGACCACGCGAGCAAACGCACGCTGGAACTTCGCTGAGCTGACGTCGATATCGCGCTTGACCGCAGCATTCAGACTTCGCCGCTCATCACCGACAGGCGTCGCGACAAGCGACTGTAGCCGCGACTCATTGATAAGGGAGAAGTTGCGGACATCGAGCGAGCCGCTCCAGACGTTATCGCGTTGGGCTCTCAGTGAAACGTTGAGAAGCCCGCCGCTGATCCGGTTATAAAGGTTGGTGAACCGGGCAACGGCACCGGCATCTCCGCTGGTGATTGAGATCGTATCACCCTTGTTCATCTTGCTGATCACAGCAGCACCGCTTCCGGTGACAGCTGAGAAATCGGCAGCTGAGATACCCCCATCGCGCGTCTCGAAAAGCATGGCGACGTTGGAGAGGCGCTCATCCCCGAAGCCCAGCATTCGATCGAGCTTAACCTTGATGACGGCGCTACCGTCCACCTCCTTGGAACCGGAGCCGCCAGAGCGAAGACGCGTGAGGATCGGGCGCATGTCTGCAGACGAGCCGGAGACGGCAACTTCGAGACTCCCACGCGTCTGGTTCAGCGACACGCGATAGTCATCCCCTGGAGAAAGTTGCATGCGCGAAAACTGTGCCGTCTGGATCTTTCCGCCGGACAGCGTCATTTCCCCTTCGGCACCAAAGCCATCACCGGCCAATTCGAAGTTTTCGATCGCTTCGTGTGCGCCCTCCGTAGAGATGTGGAAGCTTGCCTTGGCGGGAATGCCGCTTCCTTTGGTCCAGCCAATCCCAGGGACTGAAAGCGCCGAACGCGTCAAATCAAGTGCAACGGCCTGGCGAGTATCATCGAGGCGCGTGATCTCGGCCTCTATCGTTCCTTCAACGATATCGGACAGGCCAGGGACGAGCTTCTCGCGCTGCTGGTTGTCGAGGCTGGCCTTGATGATCCGCTCCTTGGCGACCGGAGACTTGTCGCCCACCGGCTCAACCAGCGTAACCTCGGCCGGCACGCCATCGATTGCCGCGCTCCCCTGCAGTCTCGCCGCCTGCTGATCAATCTGAAGCTGCCCATTGACCCCACTGATGTTGCGGCCGGCGAATTGTTGAGCAAGCGCAACATCCGACAGCGTAAGATCGGCGTTCCAGACCGGATCTGGCGGATTCTGCTCCGACACCAGCCCAAGATGCGCCGTCACGGCGGCAGTCGCCGTACCGGTGAAATCTTCCGGCCTGAATTCCGTGCCTCTCAAGCCATTCAAGGGCCGAAAATTCGCCAGTTCCGCGACTGCATCCGCAGAGCCAGTCAGGTTGACCGTCAGGTCTGCCATCAGAGGTTTGCTGTAAGTGGACGAAATGCCGAACTGCCCGCTGTTAACCGATACGGTTCGGCCGGACGGAAAGTAGGAGGTCCCGCCCGCTACAGAAACGCTGAGACTCTCCCCTCTCAGGTCAAAGTCTCCCTTGAGGTCACGCAATGGCGGTATCTCGCCGGGTAGGTTGAGACGGGCATCGTGGATGCCAAACGAGATGCGCAACTCGTTGCCGTCGAGGTCCAGCGGATGCTCCGGCCCCTGCATACGGCCAGCCGGAATGAATACGGCAATTGAGCCGTCAGTAACGGTACCGCCATAAAGATGCTCCAGCACCCATTCGCGCGGTTTTCGCGCCATCCAGAATGGCCAGAGCTGTTTGATACCGGCAACCTGCATCACAGGCAGCTGGCCGCCGAAGCTGATCTCTGGTGAAGCGTTTCCCAGCCGCACCATCAGCGATCCGGCCATCGAGCCGAGGGGGCTCGAAATCAGGATGTCGTTCAAAGCCAGCTCACGCTCTGCCGACAGATACTTTCCCGTGGCTCGAAGGTCAAAGATCGCAGGAGCCTCGCCAGAGCTTGCTGCCGTCGCAGTCCCGCCGCTGACCAGAAGACTCAGACCAAAACCAGGGCGCTTCTCAGCAGCGTCTAGCCGGTTAAGATCAAGTATCGCACCGTTGAACGGGAGGATGGTGGTTCCGAACCGGATCTCGGAGTTAAACAACTCCAGGGAATTCTTCCCGAAGTCGTAGGTCGCGTTGATGATGCCGCCCGAGAGCTCCTGCTCGATACCGTCAAAATAGAACTGACCCGGTGACTGCCGCAGCGTGACATGAATGGATGGCGCAGTGGCGGAGCGAGCGCGAACGGCGTTCAAATCCAAATCAACAGAACCCTGCACTCCGTCACGCGGTGCTCCGTCCTCCGCCCGCCGAAGAAGGAAAGGGGTGACTTCGAGACCGGACAACTTGGCGCTTAGTGCGGAAGAAACGCCGTTGATGACGGATGCAGAAGCCTGAAGCACCGCCGGATGACCGTCCAGCGCGACCTTCCCCTTTACATCTATCTCGCCAGGCGCCGCACGCGTGAGATCAAGGGCTGCTACCTCTAGCGAAATCGGTTTGCGCCCGGGTGCAGAAGGCAGAAGCACTTCCAGACCCGATAGGCTTATGGTGTCAGTCCCGGTTCGCTCCATCAAACCGCGCGCCTCATCAAGACGCTGGAACGCCTGCTCCAGGACCTCCGGCAAGGCGTCTACCCGCACCTTGGCAAGCGCTACGGGATCACCTGGCGGCAATGCGCCCGTATCAAGCTGCATCCCCTCCGCTTCCATGTGCCGGATGGAGATCCTTCCGCCCAGAAGAGCCAATGGGTCAACAGCCATGCGCAGTGCATCCGTTTGCGAAAGATGCTGCCCTGATGACTGTTCGATGATGTGGACGTCCTGCGCCTCAAGCGCGAGACGGAAATCCGAATCAAATCGGATGGCAGCCGACCCTACAGTCGCACGGTAACGTGGACCGAGCGCATTATTGAGCGCTTCGTTGGCACGTGCGGAAAGAGCCCCGTCAACAGCACCTCCCTCGATCGCAACGAAGGCGCTTGCCGCCGCAACAAGCAGCAGCATGGACACAAGGACGAGCAGACGTCCCAACCTCCAGGTACGCCCACGACGCGGCGGACAATGAATGATGATGGGATCTTCAACCTGGGCCGAAGGCAGCGAATGCAGCGGGGGGATTTCTCTTCTGCTGAAGCTGACCTTTTCGCCGCGGATTTCCGACATTAATGAACGAACTCACCTCTGCTGCCGACGGATGATCCGAGGAACGGCCAAATCAGTATACATGATTTGCGCGCTCATTCGCCAAGATACTGGCGAAAGAAAGGACATCCATGACCCACTTGAATGTTGGCGCCCCGGCCCCCGATTTCAGTTTGCCGAGCACAGCCCCTGGCGCGACCACGATCGCACTGCAGGATCTTCGCGGAAAGAGCGTGGTGCTCTATTTCTATCCGAAGGACGACACGAGTGGCTGCACGGCCGAAGCCCTCGACTTCACCACGCTCCTGCCTCAGTTTGAGGCCGCCGGAGCGGTTGTCATTGGTGTCTCGCCTGACTCAGTTTCCAAGCACAACAAATTCGCGACGAAACATAATCTTGGCGTCATTCTTGCGTCCGACGAGGACAATCAGATCGCGACAGCCTATGGTGTCTGGAAAGAAAAAAGCATGTACGGGCGGACGTATATGGGCATTGAACGCTCAACCTTCCTGATCGGCCCTGAGGGAAGGCTGCAACGGATATGGCCTAAGGTGAAAGTCGCAGGACATGCGCAGGAGGTGCTTCAGGAACTAAGCACCTGGAATCGATGATCGCAACGACACAGGCATCAAGAAATAGCGACACGGAAAGGCTCTATTAACCTTAACCAGCTGTAATCAAAGAACCGGTGAGACATCGGATTGAATGCGGGGGATTGGTTTTGGTTCAGGTGGCGAACAAGAAGGCATTCGGCCAGAAGCGCCCGGAACACATCGTCATCTTGGCATGCGGCGACAAGGTTCGCCACATGACCATTCGGCCATGGATGGCAGCCTTTGGCTTCTGCATCCTTGCTGTCCTTTCCATCGGGTACTTGTCAGCAACGACCTATCTCTTCATCCGCGACGATCTGATCGACGGCGCGATCAGCAGACAGGCGAGACTACAGCTCGAATACGAGGATCGCATCGCCGCACTCCGCGAACAACTCGACAGGGTCACTTCGCGGCAATTGATGGACCAGCAACTTCTTGAGGAGAAGGTTCAGAAGCTGCTTCAGCAACAGCAAGCGCTTCTTTCTCGCCATGGAAAACTCGGACCGCTCTACGACAGGGCAGAGGAATCCGGGCTGCTGCCGACGTCGGAGGCTGAGCCGACCCCTTCGGCGAAGCAGCAGGCCGCGGCTGAGACTAGCGGCCATGCCGCGATAAACAGCTTGATCGGCGACGGGCCGCGCATCGATCCGCCGGCAGGTCTTGCATATGTCCCGCTGCGCGAAAGCCGGCGTGAACAGGCCGATGGGCTCGTATCAGAGGTATCCTTCTCGCTGCAGGATCTTGAAAGACAGCAGTTGGAAAGAATGGCGGGGCTGACAGTCGATGCCGCCGAGAAAGCCCAGACGATCGCTCAGATCATGAAGCGAACCGGCGTAGACGTCGATGCGATCGTCGAAGAAGACGGTCTCGGCGGACCGTTGCTCGAGCCAGAGACAGTCGGCTCCAGCTTCGACGAGTCGCTGAACGGGCTTGAAGCCGCGCTCACTCGCCTCGAAACAATGCGCGAAACCGCAAGAGCCCTGCCCTATGCAAGCCCTGCTCCTGGACAGCCCGTCACCAGCCGGTACGGCAATCGTATAGATCCATTCCTCGGCCGACTTGCGATGCATGCCGGCATCGATTTCCAGGCCCATACGGGTGAAAAGGTGCTGAGCACCGGCGCCGGCGTCGTCACGGTTGCAGAGTTCTCGGGTGGTTATGGCAATCTGGTTGAAATCGATCACGGCCACGGAATCACCACGCGATACGGCCACCTCTCCCGTATCCTGGTCAGCGTTGGCGATCGGGTCGCAGCCGGCGACACAGTTGCGCGAGCCGGTTCAACCGGTCGATCCACCGGACCGCATGTACATTACGAGGTTCGCCGCAATGGGCGGGCCGTGGACCCGGTTCATTTCCTCAATGCCGGCATGAAGCTTGATACCTACCTGAACTGAAGCCCGCACCTTCTCTATTCTCCGTCTTGTTCCGGCGTTCACCAAGCTTGGGCAAATAAGCCCGGTTTCCTTGACTTTACAGCCGTTTCCCCTTATCTGGCAGCCAACTGTTGGGTACGCGACGTACGCCGACGCTTGTGTTCTATGAAGAACCAGAACGGAAACAGATTTCCCTTTGACGACATTTGCTGATCTTGGCCTGAGCCAGAAAGTCCTTTCTGCTGTCACTGACGCGGGTTACACAACACCCACGCCCATTCAGGCAGGCGCCATTCCTCCGGCCCTACAGCGTCGCGACATCTGCGGCATTGCCCAGACGGGCACAGGCAAGACCGCCTCCTTCGTGCTGCCAATGCTGACATTGCTCGAGAAGGGTCGGGCCAGGGCGCGCATGCCTCGGACACTGATTCTTGAACCGACTCGCGAGCTTGCCGCCCAGGTTGCGGAAAACTTCGAGAAATACGGCAAGAACCACAAGCTCAACGTCGCGCTGTTGATTGGCGGCGTTTCGTTTGAAGAGCAGAACCGGAAGCTGGAACGCGGCGCCGACGTGCTGATCTGTACGCCTGGCCGCCTGCTCGACCACTGTGAGCGCGGCAAGCTGCTGATGACCGGCGTCGAAATTCTCGTCATCGATGAGGCCGACCGGATGCTCGATATGGGCTTCATCCCGGACATCGAACGTATCGCCAAGATGATCCCGTTCACTCGCCAGACCCTGTTCTTCTCCGCCACCATGCCGCCGGAGATACAGAAACTGGCCGATCGTTTCCTGCAGAACCCGGAGCGAATCGAGGTGGCGCCACCATCCTCGACGGCGAAGACGGTCACTCAGCGCCTCGTCGCGAGCCATACGAAGGACTACGAAAAGCGTGCGGTCCTTCGGGATCTCTTGCGTCAACAGGACGACTTGAAGAACGCCATCATCTTCTGCAACCGCAAGAAGGACGTGGCTGACCTTTTCCGTTCGCTCGAGCGCCACGGGTTCTCGGTTGGCGCCCTGCACGGCGACATGGACCAGCGCTCGCGCACAACCATGTTGCAAAGCTTCCGGGACGGTGAGATCCAATTGCTGGTTGCTTCGGATGTTGCAGCACGTGGACTGGATCTTCCTGATGTCGGCCATGTCTTCAATTTCGACGTCCCGATCCATGCCGAAGACTATGTACACCGCATTGGCCGCACCGGCCGCGCTGGCCGCTCCGGCAAGGCCTTCACGCTGGTGACACGATCGGATGCTAAATATCTCGATGCCATCGAAAAGCTGATCGACAAGAAGATCGAGTGGCTGAACGGCGACATCACGGCCCTCCCCGCGCCGATGGAAAGCCACGAGAGCAGTGATCGTGGCCGCAAGGGCCTCCGTGATAAGGACCGCAACAACGGTCGAAGCAGGCGCAGCGAAGCAAGCCACAAGGCCCCCGTTGAAGTAGAGACAGAGACACAGGAAGAAGTTGTAGTGGAAGCAGTTGCCGAGAATATCATTTCTGAACGCAAGTCCGGTCGCCGGCCTCCGGCTGCCGGTCGCAACGCGCGCCAGAATCCGGCCAATGATGATCGCCGCGAGCGGCGTAACCGTCACCGTGATCACGACGACGGCCCGACCCCCGTCGGTTTTGGAGATGACATTCCAGCGTTCATGCTGATCGTGGCGAACTCGGTTAAGGCCTGACTTCCTATGACGGCGAAACCCGGCATCGACTTCCCGGGTGTTGGTGTTGGTCTGGTGATCCGCCGAGCCGATGGCATGGTGCTGTTGTACCGGCGCATGAACGCACCAGAGGCTGACTCCTGGAACATAGTCGGCGGCAAGGTGGATCCGATGGAGAAGTCCTCGGAAGCGGCACGTCGCGAAGCCGAGGAAGAAACCGGCTTGCGGATTGGCAAGGTCGATTTCCTATGCCTCGCTGAGGAGATCTTTCCAGGCGACCGACAGCACTGGATATCCCTTATCTACCAAACGCAGGACTTCTCCGGCGAGCCGCGACTGGCTGAACCTGACAAGCTTGCTGACTTCGGCTGGTTCTCACCTGAAGCGCCACCGGCGCCCTTGTCTGTTTTCGCTCAAAAGGCCTTTCTCTCCCTTCAGCACGCTTAGGCGCGTCAAGGCTGCCATCGCATGGCTGCCTCATAGGCAAGCTGCAACCACTTCCTCATCTCGTCCGGGTCATCGAGAGCCTCATCCGGGATGGACCAATAGGGCATGGCAACAGGCTTGCCCTTCTTGCTCTCGTAAACCCATTGGCGGGCGCCCGAAGCTTCAAATCGCGGCGCAGTCACCGAATCAGCCTTGAGCAGGACATCCCCATAGATCTCGATCGCGACAATGAGGCCGTTATGGTAGATCCCCTTGCCGCCAAACATCCGGCGTATCGAAACCGGCCCCAGCGGCTCGAACAATTCCTCAATCGCCGCACCGTCCATTGATCCCTCACCGCCCGGTTTTCTCGTGGGCGCAGCGGCTAGCTGAAAGCAAGCGCGCGCCGCTGCCGCACTCGTGGGAAGGTAAGCGGCTTCCACCATTCACGGAAGCGCTGCGAGGCTCAAAAAAAACCTGCAGCGGCGGTACAGACAGCAAAAAACCCGCCGAAGCGGGTTTCTTTGGTGCGGTCGAGAAGACTCGAACTTCCACGGGTTGCCCCACAGCGACCTCAACGCTGCGCGTCTACCAATTCCGCTACGACCGCATCGTGGTAGAGCCGACTTGCGCCGGCGGGGCAGCATGTATCAAAAGGATCTGACCCGCACAAGGGCGCCGTGACACATTTTTCCAGGATAAAAATCGGGCGCCGGAAACCCTATCTTAGTAGCTCCCTGGGCGACGCCCTTGCCCGCTCCCGCACGCTCTGTCAGAAGATCTGGCAAGAAGGACACCCCATGCTGGCCCGTACCCATCTCGACCACACGATGCACCCCCTGCCCGGCTCGCCGCCGGTGCGTTGGCGCATCTCCGAAGGCCTCACTTCCTATGAAGAGGCGGTCGCGACGATGGAGGCGGAGGTGGCGGCGATTGCGGAAGGCAACGCTGATGAACTGGTTTGGCTACTGGAACATCCGCCCCTCTACACTGCGGGAACAAGCGCGCAGCCAAGCGATCTCATCGAGCCGAATCGCTTCCCGGTCTTCGCCACGGGTCGTGGTGGTGAATACACCTACCACGGTCCCGGCCAACGGGTGGCTTACGTGATGCTCGACCTCAAGCGCAGGCGCCAGGACGTCCGCGCCTATGTGGCGGCGCTGGAGGAGGTGATCATCCGCACATTGGACCTGATGAATGTGCGTGGCGAGCGCCGGGAGGATCGCGTGGGCGTCTGGGTTCGTCGGCCCGACAAGCCGCATTTGCCCGATGGGTCTGTTACAGAAGACAAGATTGCCGCCCTTGGGATCCGTCTGCGCCGCTGGGTGAGCTTTCACGGGCTGTCTTTGAATGTCGAGCCAGACCTTTCCCACTTCTCCGGCATCGTCCCCTGTGGAATCAGCACCTATGGAGTGACGAGTCTGGTGGACCTCGGGCTGCCGGTGATGATGGCGGATGTGGACATTCGTTTGCGGCAAGCCTTCGAAGAAGTCTTCGGTCCAACTGCTACGCATCCCGGCTGAAGCCACCTTCCCGTGTCCTGAAATGGCACGCGAATTGGCTTGAACCTAGTTCCGTGACGCTCTGTTAAGCCCGTCCATTGGCGAACGCTCAACAACTGGACCTTAAAAACCTTCTCCCAGTTTCATGATGAAACGGAGAAAAGAGATGAGCGACCTTCGCTTCTCTTTCCCGGCATGTGTTATCGCCGGGAAGGGTGAGATAACGCCCAGAGACGTAGGACTGATACGCCAGCACATGTGGCCGGAAGGGATCACCAGCCGGATGCAAGCCGCCATGGCCATCGCGCTGGATGAATGCTGCCCTGCCCGCTGCCCCGAATGGTCTGGCTTCGTTGTCGAGGCCGTTGCCGAGTTTGTCGTCAGGCGTGACTCGCGCGATGGTTCAGTTTCTGGGGAAACGGCCGGCTGGCTGCTGGAGTGGGTGGCAGAGGGCGGCGTGGTTAGATCGCGGACCGGGCTGGACATCCTGCTTCACGTGCTGGAGACGGCACGCTACGTGCCGGATTTCCTTTCGGCCCTTGTGTTGAACCAAGTGCGCCTGGCACTTCTGCCGGAGCCACGCGGCCCCTATGCGCGCAATCGCGTTGCCGGGGGTGCTGTCACAGTGCACGACCTGTCCTTTATCTGGAGGCTTCTCAGAAGTGCACTGGACAGAGGCCGCCTGGAGTTGTCCCGTCAGGAACAGCTCGTGCTTGCGGCGATCAACGGCCTCGCTACGTCGGAAGACCATCACGCCGGCTGGTGCGAGCTTATGTCGCTTGCGCACATAGGCCCCGACATCGGAACAGCGCGGGAAGGTTCACCTAAGTCGCTCAGTACTGTCGACGGTCGGGCTGCCTGAACAAGCGGTCATCCAAGCGGACAACCTTTGTTGGCGACAGCTGGGTTGAGCAGCGTCTTGGCCCGTGCGAATGTGCCGAGAATCGAACAAGGGAGACAAGAAGATGGATGTGCGCGCCGCCGTTGCCGTTCAAGCGGGCAAGCCGCTGGAGATCATGACCGTTCAGCTTGAAGGGCCGAAGGCTGGGGAAGTGCTGATCGAGGTCAAGGCAACCGGC
>JAEWOP010000208.1 GCA_023399635.1 Pseudomonadota bacterium | reverse complement strand
CTAACGGCTCATGTGCGCCGAGCTTGCGGGAGAGTTCCGCGGCAGCTTGCGTCAAGACGCTCAGATGAGAGGATTGGGCCTCTGCCGTAAACCTTTGCATCTGGACGGTAAGACCGATCGCCCCGACCAGCGCATTACCGACGCCGAAGACGGGGACGCCGATCGCTCCGGTATCCGGGTCTCGTTCGCCGAGGGAGATGTAATAGCCCTTCTCCCTGATGTCATCGTAAAACAGCCCGGGCTCCCCCGAAAACGCCACGAGGATCCGGGCGGTGGCGCCCTTATCCAGCGACAGGGCTGCCCCTTCTTCCAGGTAATGCCGGAAGATCCGCTCGGCGTGGTGTCGGTAGAGGCAAATGCGCCGGTTGCCATCCTTGATGTAGAAGGCGGCAGTTTCTTGTGTGCTCTCGACAAGCTCCTTGAGCGTCGGCCGCACATAGTCGGCAAGGTTGAACGCGCGCTGGTACTGATTGCCGAGACGGTAGAGCGACGATCCCAGGCGAAAGCGGCCGTCAGCTTCCCGAAACAGGTAGCCGAACCGTTCGAGCGAAGCGGACAGCCGCAAGATAGTGCTCGGATAAAGCCCGGTTCTTTGAGCAAGCTCGTTCAGCGTCAGCTTCGGGTTTGCATCGTCGAATGCGTCGAGGACGGATAGTGCACGTTCGACGGCCTCCACACGCTGTTCTTTTTGTCCGGCCATGAAACGCCTCGCCCGTTTGTAAGCTTCTCTCGCATCGGAGCTTTTTCCAATGCAGCTCTGCGAATCCATATAGAGCATTTCGATATGGGATGGCATTAGGCGAGACGCTCATGGAGCCCATATCAGCGGCGAGCGATGATTTTCCACACCCCGTGGGCGCTCGCGACCTGTCGATCCTCGACGAACAATTCCCCCCGCATGAAGACGAGCTGCCGGGTTTCTCGCACAATTGTGCAACTGATTTCGACAGTTTCGCCGATCTTGACCGGTTCAAGAAACTGCATGTCGAACTGCACGGTGGCCTGAGCACGGGTCGGATCGCCCTGTCGGGCCGTCTTGCCCATCGCCCGATCGGCGAGCGTCATCAGCATCCCACCCTGGACATAGCCGGCGCGGTTCTTGTGCTTGGCTTCCGCATGAAAGCGGAACCTTCCGCTTTCGAGGGACGTCGTTCGATGGAAGATCGGCCCAACAAGTTTGATGAAGCCATCGTCCTCCTCTTCGACCCACTCGATCTTGGTGCTCATGCACCCATTCCCCGCAGCGGAATAATGCCAAAGACAAGCGCGCCGGCAAGCATCGCAAACATCAAACCGATCACCCATCCGATCGCGGCCTTCTGGTTCTCACCGTAGTTGATGTCGAGAAGAGCGACGAGGAGATAGGTCGAAGCGACAAGCGGGCTCAACAGATGCAATGGCTGGCCAATCAGCGATGCCCGCGCCATTTCCGCCGAGGAAATCCCGTAGGCGGCCGCCGTCTGCGCAAGGATCGGCAGGACACCGTAATAAAAGGCATCGTTGGTAACCGCATATGTTGCCGGTCCGCTGAGGAGGGCTGTGAATGGCGCGAGATACGGCCCGAAACTGTCTGGCGTGATATAAAGAAGGCTGTTCGACATGGCGTCGAGCATACCCGTACCATTTAGAATTCCGGTGAAGATGCCGGCCGCAAAGATCAGCGAGACGACGGCCAGAACATTATAGGCGTGTGCGCTCAGGCGTTCCTTCTGGCTGTTGACGTCGGGGTAATTCAACAAGAGCGCCACGGCGGTTGCGATCATGAAAAGGATCGGCAGGGGCAGGAAACCCTCGACCAGTGCGATGATCAGGATCACGGTGAGGATGAGGTTGAACGGCAGCATGCGCGGCCGGCGGAACTGCGGCACCTCCCCGAGACCTTCCTCGATTGCGGCGACATCGCTGGCCCGCACGGTTCCGATCCGGCGACGCTCCCGGATACCGAAAATGATCGCGACAAACATAATATACGCGATTCCTAACAGCATGGCTGGGATCAAAGGCACAAATACCTCGCTGACGTCGAGATGCATGGCGCTTGCTGCGCGTGCCGTCGGGCCGCCCCAGGGGAGGATGTTCATCACTCCGATCGACATCAAAAGCAAGGTCGCCATATATTGCAGGCGGATGCCGAGACGCCGGTAAATCGGCAAGAGCGCGGCGGTGCAGATCACGTAAGTGGTGGCACCGTCACCGTCGAGCGCCACCGTCGTGCCCATCACCGCCGTGCCGACGATGATCTTCAGAGGGTCGCCCTTGGCGAGTTTCACGATGAGGCGGATCAACGGATCGAACAAGCCGGCATCTGTCATGATACAGAAGTAGATGATGCCGAAGAACAGCATGGCGGCGGTCGGCGCCAGTTTGACAAGGCCATCGAGCATCATTTTGCCCATATCGGTACCAGCCCCGGCGATCAGGCCGAATACGATCGGCACGATCATCAAAGCAACAAGCGCGGTCATGCGTTTCGTCATGATCAGGATCATGAAGCTCGCGACCATTGCGTAACCGAGGAATATCAGCATGTCGTCTCCCTTCGACCACGTGCAAGCCTGCCTCCCAAGGCATGATGAGCGCGCGGTCGGATCGAAATTTTGTCAAATCAGTAGTGCAGGCATCAATCAGGCGTAGTGGAAACCCTTTGGCAGCCCCGCATCCTGGACATGGCCATAGAGTGCCTCGCCAGGCAGACCGGACAGGATGATCGGGCGCGCCGCAATCAACTTGTCGATGTCGATTCCGGTCTTGAGGCCCATGGCCTCGAGCATGAACACGAGATCTTCCGTCACGATATTGCCGGTGGCGCCCGGTGCATAGGGACATCCGCCCAGGCCTGCCTGGGAGGAATCGAAAGTAGTCACGCCGACGTCGAGCGCCGCTACGACATTGCCGAGACCCTGGCCACGGGTGTTGTGGAAATGCGCGCCACCGGCCTTTTCGCCAACTTCGCTCTTCAGCCGCTTGAACAGCCGCTTCACCTGCGCCGGATTGCCGTATCCCGTCGTGTCGGACAGGCCGATCGTGTCTGCGCCAGCGTCGGCAAGCATGCCGGCGAGCCTGATGACCCAGTCTTCCGAAATCGCGCCTTCCATCGTGCACCCGAAGGCCGTCGAAATTCCGACCTCGATACCCGGCCTGTAGTCATCCGGTTGCTCGTGACGCAGGCGATTGACGCGCGCAACATCCTCGACCGCTTCCTCGACAGTGCGGTTGATATTGGCCTTGCTATGCGCCTGCGAGGCCGAAACCGGCATGGTGATCTTTCGGGTGCGCGCCGCGAAGGCTGCTTCAGCCCCGCGAAGATTGGGGACGAGGGCCAGGACCGTCAGGTCCGGGATTTCGATCGCCGCCTGGACAAGATCGGCACAGTCGGCCATCTGGGGAAGAAGCTTCGGCGAGACGAAAGATCCGACTTCGATCTCGGACAGACCGGATGCGGCGAGCGCCTTGATCCATGCGATCTTGGTTTGCGTCGGCATGATGCGCTTGATGCTTTGCAACCCATCGCGCGGTCCGACTTCGCTGACGATGACGTCACGGTCCTCCGGTCCCATCGAAATCTCCTCCAACTCCAAAAACAGAATTTGTTTCTACTAGACGGAAATATTAACATCGTCAAACCTTTTGCAGGACGATTATGATAGGTTCGTGCACAAAGGCCGCTTACTAAAACGCCGCGAATTCCCGGAACTTATTGGTTTTTCGACAAAATCTCATCTGCGGCTGTCGTCTCCATTTTAGGCGAGATGCTGCAAGTGCTAGCAGACGGCTGGCGCAGAGTTGCAGCGCAACATCTAATTTTCTTGACAATGCCGGAGATTCGTCCAATTTCTAGGTATAACAGAAATGATTTCTATCTAGCAGAAATGGAGGAGGGCGCCTTGAGCCAACCGTTCCGTGACAACAGCAGCCTTCCGCTTGCGGGCATCAAGGTCGTCGAGTTTTCGCACATGATTATGGGGCCGAGCTGCGGCATGATCCTCGCTGACCTTGGCGCCAACGTGGTCAAAATCGAGCCTTATCCCAACGGCGACAATACGCGCCGGTTGAATGGTTCTGGAGCAGGCTTCTTTCCAACGTTCAATCGTAACAAACGCAGCCTCGTGCTTGATCTGAAGTCGAAGGATGGCAAGGACGCCGCCCAGAAGCTCATCGATCAGGCGGATGTTTTGATCGAGAATTTCCGCCCCGGTGCGCTCGACAAGCTCGGCTTCGGCTATGATGCCCAGAGCGCCAGCAATCCCAGGTTGATCTATTGCTCGCTGAAGGGCTTTCTTTCCGGCCCCTACGAACACCGCGCAGCGCTCGATGAAGTCGTTCAGATGATGGGCGGGCTTGCCTACATGACCGGCCCCACGGGGCGCCCGTTGCGCGCTGGCGCTTCCGTCAATGATGTCATGGGGGGCATGTTTGCAGCGATCGCCATCCTTGCCGCCTTGCAGGAACGTTCGACGACGGGGAGGGGGCAGCTTGTGCGCAGCGCACTCTTCGAGAACAACGTATTTCTCGTTGCCCAGCACATGCTGCAGATGGCAGTCACCGGAAAGCCCGCTGCACCTCTGCCGGAACGTATCTCGGCCTGGGCCGTCTACGATCTCTTCGACACCGCCGACGGCGAGCAGATCTTCGTCGGTGTCGTCAGCGATACCCAATGGGTGGCATTTTGTAAGGCCCTTGGCCTGGAGAAGTTCCTCGACAATCCCGATCTGCAGACGAACGCCGATCGCGTCCTGCATCGTGCCGACTTCATGCCCGACATCAAGGCGATCTTTGCAGCGATGACCCTGAAGGATGCGCTGGCGCGTTGCGAGGAGATCGGACTGCCGTTTGCGCCGATCGCCAAGCCGCAGGACCTGTTCGACGATCCGCATGTCAGCCAGCCGGGCGGGACAGTCGATGTTGTTCTGCCCAATGGAACACCGACCCGAGTTCCGACCTTGCCGATCGATTTCAACGGCGAGCGGCTTGGTCTGCGCTTCGATATCCCACGTTGTGGTGAACACAGCGTCGAGGTCCTGCGCGAGCTTGGCTACGCCAAGGCCGATATCGACCGCATGGTCGTCGAGGGCAGCGTCGGTTGCGACGGCAATCGCGGCGAGCCGGCACCACTGCGCAAGCTTGCATGACTTTCAAACGTCGCGTTCTGCGCGGCGCGCGTCCCGCGTAGGGAGGAGATGATTGGGATTGGAGACCCGATCGAAGATTGGCCGCAGATGACTGCGGCACGCCACTGGGAGGAGCCCATGACAATGCAATCAGCCTCGGCTGTGGAACTGAGAAACGTCGCCGTCAAGTTCGGCGCCTTTACCGCGGTCGCGGAAATGAACCTGACTGTCAAGGATGCCGAGTTCGTCGCGGTCGTCGGACCGACCGGCTGCGGAAAATCCACCATCCTCAATGTTGTCACTGGCTTGTTGAAGGCCGCCAATGGCGATGTCGAGATTTTCGGCGAACGGTTGAAGGGGTTGAACTCCCGTAGCGGATACATGCTGCAGCAGGAGGCAATCCTGCCTTGGAAAACTGCCGAAGATAATGTCGGGCTCGGCCTGGTCTTTCAGGGCGTAGCCAAAGACGAGGCCCGTGCGCGGGCCCGTGAATGGATGGCAAAGGTCGGGCTCAAGGGTTTCGAGAAACGCTATCCGCACCAATTGTCAGGCGGCCAGCGCAAGCGTATCGCCATGGCGCAGACGCTGGTCATGGAGCCGAAGATAGTCCTGATGGACGAGCCGTTTTCGGCACTCGATGTCCATACGCGGCGCCTGATGCACCGTATTCTTCTCGATCTGTGGCAAGCCGACCGTCGCTCGCTGATCTTTATCACCCACGACCTGGAAGAGGCCATCGTGCTTGCGGACCGTGTGGTCGTCATGTCAGCCGGCCCCGGCAGCCGGATCGTCGGCGACGTCGAAATCAACTTGCCGCGCCCGCGCGATGTCTCGCACCTCGCGACGACGGACGAATTCATGCGGCTGTACCGCCAGATCTGGGACATGCTCGGCAAGGAAGTGGAGAAAAGCTATGTCAATCAGTGATACGACTGCAAGCGTCGACACGCAGCGCGCGGCGGGCGCTTCTGTCCGCCTTCCTTACAGGGCCAAGGTCCACTTCGCCCAGGTCGCGATCCTTGTCGGCTTCCTCGGGCTTTGGGAATCCGGTGTGCGCAGCGCGCTGCTCGACCCGTTCTTTTTTCCGGCGCCAAGTGCGATCGTGCTGCGCGTCTTCGAATGGGTCCAAACGCGGGAATTGTGGACCGACCTTGGCATTACCCTGCTCGAGACTGTGCTTTCCTTTGTGATCGGCATTACCGCGGGCACAGTTCTCGGCGTCTGGCTCGGCCTGTCCAAATTTGCCTCGGATGTTTTCCAGCCCTTCATAAAGGTCTTCAACGCCATTCCCCGCGTGCTGCTTGCGCCGATCTTCGTCATCTGGTTCGGCATCGGGCTCGCCTCGAAAGTGGCGCTCGGCGTGATGATCGTGCTCTTCATCGCCTTCTTCAACACCTATCAGGGCGTGCGTGAAGTAAACCCGGTCGTGCTGGCCAATGCTAGGCTCCTGAAGGCAAGCAAGCTTGCCCTGTTGCGCCACGTCTATCTGCCTTCGGCGACCAGCTTCATCCTGTCTTCCCTGCGCGTTTCTGTCGGTATGGCCGTTCTGGGTGCGGTCGTCGCCGAGTATCTCGGATCGTCCTACGGTCTCGGCAACCGTATTGGCCAGGCCGAAGGTGTCATGGATGCGACAGGTGTATTTGCAGGTCTCGTCATTCTGTCAGTCTTCGTGGTCGTCCTCGACGGCCTGGTTGACCGTCTCGAGAAGCGTCTGCTGGTCTGGAGACCGGCATCGCATCCTGAGCATGAAGCATAATTTCATCTTGAGGAGGAGAACCAAAATGAAATCACGTATTGCAGCCCTCACCGGAACAGCCTGCCTCGCCCTGTCGCTGTTATTCGCGCAGGCGCGCGCCGCCGAACCCGAAAAGAAAGACATTTCCCTTGCAGTCGGATCGGTGATCATGAGCTACATGCCGGTTGGTCTGGCCGATGCAACAGGTGCCTTCAAAAAGGAGGGGCTCAACGTCACCGTTGAAAACTTCAAGGCTGGCGGCTCGAAGGCGCTGCAGGCGCTCATCGGCGGTTCCGTCGATGTGGTCGTGGGCGCCTATGACCACACGATTCAGATGCAGGCCAAGGGCAAGTTCGTCGAATGCGTCGTCCAGTTCAATACGCTTCCCGGCAATTCTCTCGCCGTTCGCGCAGCGCTCGCCGACAAGGTCAATTCAGGGGCCGACCTTAAAGGTCTGAAGATCGGCATCACGACGCCCGGTTCTAGCACCGACATGGCCATTCGCTACTATCTGCAGCGCAATGGTCTGAAACCGACGGATGCGCAGATCATAGCAGTGGGCAGCGGCACGCCTGGCATGGCGGCGCTGGAGCAGGGCAATGTCGATGCGCTTATTTACTGGGACCCGGTTGCGACAATCCTGGAGCAGAAGAAGGCGGTCAAGGTGCTGTTCGATGCCCGCACGCCGGAAGGCAATATGAAAGCGTTCGGTGGCTCGGTCTCGCCCTTCGCCTGCCTCTATGCCACCAAGGACTTCATCGACAAGAACCCTGAGACGATCCAGCGCCTGGTCGACGCCTTCGTCTCCACCTTGCGTTTCATCCATGACAAGCCCTCGGCCGAGATCGTCGACGCACTTCCCGATACCTGGAAACTTCCGAACCAGCGCGATCTGAACATTGCGATCATGGACGCGTCGAAGCAGATGTTCTCGACCGACGGGATGACGATACCCGATAGCGTCAAGATCAATTACGGCATCGTTAGTGCCTATACCGACGAGGTGAAGAATGCCGATATCGACCTGACGCAGACCTACACCAATCGCTTTGCCGAGGAAGCCGCCAAGCGGTTGAAATAAACTTCACCAAACCGCGGCGGGGATAGGCCCGCCGCGGCGCCTCTCCGGAGCATGACGATGTTTCTCTTCAATCCGCCGGTTGCCATCGCATCCGAAATATTTACGACCATGCCGGGCGAATTTCGCAAGACGGGGATCAGGTCCGCCTGGGGAGATGCGAACAAGCAAGGCCACCCTGTAGACTGCTTCATTGAGGGTCCTGCTTTCGACAGCGATGGCAATCTCTACATCGTTGATATCCCGCACGGCCGGATTTTTCGGATTTCGCCCAGGGGCGAGTGGGTGCTGGCTGCCGAATATGACGGCCAGCCGAATGGCCTGAAGTTTCATCAGGACGGCCGGATCCTGGTTGCGGACTATCGCCGGGGCCTCCTTCAGTTCGATCCGGAAACGGGTAAGGTCACCGAAGTTCTGGCGTATCGCAATTCTGAGGCTTTCAAGGGGCTGAATGATCTGACGATCGCCTCCAACGGCGATATTTATTTTACCGACCAGGGCCAATCCGGCCTGCATTCACCCACCGGACGCGTGTTTCGATTGTCTTCCTGCGGCCGTCTCGACTGTTTAATGGATAATCTCCCAAGTCCCAATGGCCTTGTACTCAGCCCCGACGAGAAGGTGCTGTTCGTCGCGATGACCCGCGACAATTCCGTCTGGCGCGCACCCTTGATGCGGGATGGATCGGTGTCGAAGGTTGGGCGCTTCTGCCAGATGTTTGGCACCAGTGGTCCCGACGGGCTTGCGATGACTGAGGACGGCAGCCTCTTCGTTGCTCATGCGTCGCTTGGCGCCGTCTTGATGTTTGCACCTAGCGGAGAATGCATCCAGGTCATAGAAAGCTCCGCTGGCAAGACCTGTACCAATATTGCTTTCGGTGGGTACGGCAACAGCGAACTATTTATTACCGAGTCGGCAACCGGTTCTATCCTGCGCGCGGGTACCGAGTACAAGGGTATCGCGCTCCCTCGTTGAGACCAGCCCACTGAGCATTCGGGACAACTCGTGAACTACTCCGGAATTGGCGCCCCCATCGGGATGAACCACGTCACAACCCAGAAATACGTCGGTATATTCGAGAGCCTGTTCCTCGCCCGAAGCGTTCAACCTTGTTTTTCGAACAAACTAAAGCGCTTGACCAAAACCCCTAAAATACATTTCCTCGATTCGGAAGTTGGCCATCAAGGAGCTGTGGGGCGTGTCCGTATCAGCGCACCTCCTTCATTTGCCAAGAGATGCATTCTGCCTCGCCTGCCGGAGTTTCTCCGTGCGAACCCAAGTATTTCGGTAGAGATCGAATTCAGCGCCGATTTCCTCAATATGGCAGTGCGCGGGATCGATATTGCTATCGGAGGTGGAGACGTGTCAGGACTGCCCGGTCACTTCGTTCGCCAACTTTGTACGTTTCCGTGGATCGTGTGCGCGACGCCCGACTACATCAGCGCTCATGGACGGCCGGTCACTCCGTCTGATCTAGCCAGCCACGATCTTATTGGTTTGCGCAATCGGGTAAATGGGCAGGTCGAAAGCTGGCGTTTCCGTAGCCCGGTGGACGGAAAAACGATCCGTCACCAGCCTAAGGCGCGACATGTGTTCGATGATCCAGAAGCTGCGTGGGACATGATCCGCTCTGGAGTTGGTATAGGCTATGCGCCAGCGTGGGTCGGTATAGAGGACTGGAAGCAAAGTGTTGTGACGGAGGTTTTAGGCAATTGGCGTAGCGGTGAAGTCCCGCTCTACGTCGTGAGGATCGACAAACGTCACACGCCTTCACGTGTACACATCGTGCAGGATTTCATCGTCGAACTGACGCGAGCCTCGCACGAAGCGTTCTCTGAATTGGGTGTCAATCGCTAGTCGGGCAAGATTCAAGTCATGGACGAGAGTATCATTCGATCTCCGGATTGATAGATGATGACTGGCCTGAGACGAGTATGTCTTGACAGGCGGCCGGTTGGTGCGGCGAGCGTTGCGTTCGGGTGATACGAGCCATGACAGCCATATTGAGTATCACCCAGTCTGCGCCAGACGGATTCTGCTAAATGAGGGCCATAGAGGTGCCTCGCGCAATAACAACGTCATGACCACGAGCCTTCAATTCATCGATAGAAGCAATCCCCATGAGCGCCAGGCTGACGGAGACTTCCTTTTCGAGAATGGCGATCACGCCCGCGACGCCGTGCTCTCCCGCAGCGGACAGCCCGTAGGCATAGGCGCGGCCAAGCATTACGCCATCGGCTCCGAGACCGATCGCCTTGATGATGTCTGTGCCGCGGCGAATGCCGCCATCCAGCATCAGGCAGAAGTCTGGACCGACGGATGCGCGAATGCCAGTCAGGGAGCGGATCGTGCTGGACGCACCGTCCAGCTGACGCCCCCCGTGGTTTGAAATCACGACGCCGTCGCAGCCGATGCCGCGCGCCTTCACGGCATCGTCGGCCGAAAGTACGCCCTTGACGACCAGCTTTCCCGTCCAGCGTTCGCGCAGCCAAGCGAGGTCTTTCCAGGAGAGCGTCTTATCGATGCCGCGTGACAGATTTGTCGCCTGCTCCAGTGCGCCACGGCCGAACTCCGGACGATGTTCAATCGCGCGTACCGAAGGCATCCCACCGAGTGCCATTTCCGCCAACCAGCGCGGGCGAAGGGACAGACGGGCGAAGAGGCCCGGGGTCATTCGCGTCAGCGAACGGAAGCCGTTGCGCACGTCGCGTTCACGGATGCCGGTAATCGCTGTGTCGACAGTGACGAACAGGGTATCAACGCCTGCCTGTCCCGCAGCGACGAGGAGCTCCTCGCAGAGCGTGCGGTCCTCGAGCACATAGAGCTGGAAGTGCAACGGTCCTTTGGTCTGGGCCCGGAGGTCGGTGAGCGACGCAATGGAGAAGGTCGAGAGGCAGAAGGGTATATTGGCCGCATGGGCGGCGCGAACCGCTTTTATCTCGCCATTGCCCGTATAGAGACCAAGAAATCCGACCGGGCCCAGCATGAAAGGTAGAGGGTGGCGCATGCCTAGATAGGAGGCTGAAAGGTCCTGCGGCTTTGGTTCCACCAGTACATTCTGCTTGAGCTCAAAATCGCCAAAGTCCGCGCGGTTGGCTTGCATCGTAACTTCATCGAACGATCCGCCGTCAATGTAGTCGAAGAAGATCTTTGGCAATCGACGGCGTGCGAGTTCGCGATAATCAGAGACATTTACCGGCTTCATCTCAGCCTCGCTCCGGATCAATCGCATCAAAGAAGCGAGACAAGGCATCCTCGCCCTCAACAGGTTCGCTTCCAGCCATGACTGCACTCGACAGGCCAATCAGGGATGATGCCGGATTATGGCTCGTCGCACCCGCACGAAGGTTCATCACCAGTGTTGGACACAGGAAGAGGCCGAGGCGGACCACCCGGCGCCAGTCAGCGGGAAGCATGCCGCGCGCCTTCAGCTCGGCAAGAAGCGGCCTCCACATGACCTCGCCCTTTACGGCAAGAAGTTCGCGCCGGACCTTACTCGGCTCGTAATTGGTGGTGATCAGAAGCATGTCGTCATCGAGCGTGACGCTTGCCGAATAGCGCTCTCCAGCAAGAGCCGGGTCATATAGCCAGAGCGGATGGGCGAGGATGTTGTGAAACGTCGTCTTCACTTCCGCGAGGAGCGTCGGGATATTCTCACCGGCGAAAGCGGGGTCGAAGAAGGAGAGGCGGGTGTCGCTGCCGTCGTCCTCATACCAGACATTGGCGTTATGGGCGTCGCCATGGGCGGTAACCCCCCCGGCATCGGCGAGTTTCGCTGGGTTCAGCCGTTCATGCGCCTCGTCGAAAAGCGCTGCGAAACCGTCGCGATACGCGATGCCGTTAACGCAGAAGCGAAGCCCGGAGAGGGTTTGCCAATCCAGGGTCATGCCCGGCAGTTCGAACGTCTTGCCAACATAGAAATTAGCCAGTCTGCCACCGGGATAGATGCCAGTGAGGGGATCGATCAGGCGCTCATAGAACAATCGATGAACCGGCTCGGCTGACACTTCTGTGGGCGTGACAACGTGCAGCGTTTCCAGATACACTTTCAGAACCGCCTCATTCAGCCTGCGCTCGGC
>JAEWOP010000189.1 GCA_023399635.1 Pseudomonadota bacterium | reverse complement strand
AGCAAGCAGAGATTGGCTAACGGGCTTGCTTCAAGCTTTGGATGTTATCTCTTCTGCGGCCTGACGGATCGTCTGCATCAAGATCATCTGAGATGTTGATGGTGCCGTATCTGCTCGGAGCGTAAGTCCCACCGGCCCCTTTGTTTCGCTGGTATCGACAGGGAGAGCGACAAGAACGCCCTCTGCAAGGTCGCTGGAGATGACGCCTTCCGAGATGATCCAGACCGCGTCACTTTCACGAGTGAAGGCACGTCCAAAAGCGTGTGAAACTGTCTCCACTTGCGTCGGCAGACGTCCTACGCCGTTTGCGATCAGCAGTTGCTCCACGACCGGCCTTATGACCGAGCCGCGGGTCGGCATCAGGATAGGGTAATCCGCAAGTGCCTCAAATACCGAGCCAGCAGAGGTAAGAAGTGGATGACCGGCACGGACCGTGAAAAGGACCTGTTCCGAATACAGGTGTTCGAACGAGAACCCCGTCATCTTCTCGGGCGCTGCGAGCCGCCCGACCACAAGATCGAGCTCTCCGATGCGCAACTGCTCCAGTAGAACGGCGTTCTCGCCAGTCACGATCTTGATGCGGCTGCTGGTCTTCTCCTGAAGAAACAGCGTCATCGCGCGTGGCATAATGCGTGTGGAAACGGTTGGGAGCGCACCAACCCGTACGGGCGGTGCAGCTTCGGCTAGTTCCTGCGAAACTGAATCGATGCCTTGTCGCAAGGCCGTGATGGCGGCGCCGGCATGTCGGAGGAAGACCTCGCCGTAGCGCGTGATGCGGATGCCTCGCCCCTCACGCTCAAAGACGGCAACCCCCAGCGCTTCCTCAAGTTCCCGGATTGTCTTCGTTACAGCGGGCTGGCTCACGTGCAGCACATCCGCCGCCTTGACGACGCTGTTCTGCCGCGCAACCTCTAGAAACGTATGCAGGTGACGAAATTTAACGCGAGCGTCGAGCAACAGTCATAACCCCGGAGTTAAGGGAACAGGCCTCAAAGTCATTTTACCTAACCAGAGCAACGGGGCAATGTCGGGCGGGGAGAAGATCAATGCAATTTGTGCAGATCGACGGCATAACGATCAGCTATCAAGTGACGACACGAGATCCCGCCAATCCGGTGCTTGTGCTGATCAATTCGCTGGGAACCGACAGCCGCATCTGGCATCTTGTCATCCCGAAGTTTGCGGAAGACTTCACTGTGGTGACCTATGACAAGCGTGGTCACGGGCTTTCGGATCTAGGCAGCCCGCCTTACCGGATTGAGGATCATGTCGCCGATCTTGTCGACCTCCTCGATCATCTGGAGTTTTCCGATGTGATCCTGTGCGGTCTTTCGGTCGGCGGACTCATTGCCCAGGGGCTATACGCGCAGCGTCCCGATCTGGTGAAGGCTATGATATTGGCTGATACTGCGCACAAAATCGGTACAGCCGAAATGTGGAATACGCGCATTGCCGCGATCGAGGAAAATGGCCTTGGCGCCATCCTCGATACCATCATGTCGAGGTGGTTCACCGAGCCTTTCCGCAAAGCCGAAAACGGCGCTTACTGCGGATACCGCAACATGCTCGCCCGTCAGCCTGTCACGGGCTACACCGGCACCTGCGCTGCAATCCGCGATGCCGACTTCACCGAAAAGGCTCAATCTATCCAAGTCCCTGTGCTTTGCATTGTCGGGGAAGAGGATGGATCCACGCCTCCTGACCTTGTGCGGTCGCTGGCCGATCTCATTGATGGCGCAAAGTTCGAGCTGATCGAGGGAGCAGCGCATATCCCCTGCGCTGAAACACCTGCAGCCTTCGCTGCCGCGGTGCGAGGTTTCGTTGTCAATGAGGTGAAGGACCTGGATCATGTCCGTTAGAGGTCGCCAATCAGAACGTTACAAGCAGGGGCTGACGACGCGCCGCTCCGTGCTTGGTGATGCCCATGTGGATCGTGCGATCGCAAACGAGACGGACTTCGATCGCCCATTCCAGGAGTTCATTACTGAGAATGCCTGGGGCACGCTTTGGTCACGCCCCGGTTTTTCCAAGCGAGAACGCTCGATCGTGACAATCGCTCTGCTTGCGGCTGCTGGACATGACGATGAAGTTGCCATGCATGTGCGTGCAACCGCCAGGACGGGTGCGACAAGGGAAGACATATGCGAGGTGCTGATGCATGTCGCAGTCTATGCGGGCGTACCGGCTGCCAACCATGCCTTCAAGATCGCCAAGGCAGTCTACGCCGAAATGGATGCAGAACAGGACACTGGGGGAGATTTCGATGAAAAACACACCGCCTGAAACAACCCCATTCTTCCCTCGCGACCGGGACATGCACCCGCCCGCCTACACGCCCTGGTACAAGACTACCGTCCTGCGATCGCCACAACGCGCCCTGATTTCGCTGGAAGGAACCAAGAGCGAGATCACCGGGCCTGTGTTCGGACACAACATCATCAACGAGTCTGACAATGACCTGATCGTCAACTATGCCAAGCCGGGAGAGGGTCCCATAGGACAACGAATACTCGTCCATGGTCGGGTGCTGGACGAGCGGGGACTTGGTGTTGCAGGTGCCCTGGTGGAGTTCTGGCAGGCGAATGCCGGAGGCCGGTACCGCCACAAGAAGGAGACCTATCTGGCGCCGCTTGATCCAAATTTCGGGGGCTTCGGTCGAACCATCACGGACGAGAACGGCTTCTACTGGTTCAAGACGATCAAGCCTGGTCCTTACCCTTGGCCAAACGGCGTAAACGACTGGCGCCCGGCGCATATCCACTTCTCGATATTCGGCCATGGTTTTGCGCAGCGGCTGATTACGCAGATGTATTTCGAGGGTGATCCGCTCATCTGGATTTGTCCCATCGTCAAGACGATCCCTGACAAGGCGGCAATCGAGCGCCTTGTTGCACCGCTCGACATGAACAGCAGCATTCCGCATGACATGCGCGCCTACAAGTTCGACATCGTGTTGCGCGGCCGGCGATCAACACTGTTTGAGAACCGCAAGGAGGGCAACTGACATGGTTCAGCCACTCGGTTATCTAAAGGAATCTGCATCGCAGACCGCTGGTCCGTACGTCCATATCGGCTGTACGCCAAACTTTACGGGGATACATGGGGTCTACGACAAGGATCTCGGATCAGGTTCCATGGTGAACGACCAGACGCGCGGCGAGCGGATTACCATTCGCGGCCATGTGATCGACGGTTCCGGAACAGCTCTCAAGGACGCGCTTGTAGAGATCTGGCAGGCTGATGCCGACGGCTTCTACAATAGTCCGTCTGAGACCCGTGGAGCAGCCGATCCGAATTTCTTCGGCTGGGCCAGGTGCCCAGGCGACATGGAATCCGGCGAATTCGTCTTCGAGACAATCAAGCCCGGCCGCGTGCCATTCCGTGACGGCCGCTTGATGGCGCCCCATGTCAGTTTCTGGATCGTCGCGCGCGGCATCAATCTCGGGCTCAATACGAGGATGTACTTTTCTGATGAGGAACAGGCGAATGCCGAGGATCCAATCCTCGCGCGCATCGAACACCGGGTGCGGGTCCCGACATTGATCGGGAAGCGGGAAGGCGACACTGTTACCTTCGACATTCATCTGCAGGGTGATAAGGAAACGATCTTCTTCGACATCTGACGAGACGCTCATGAGCTTTTCTCCTTTTAGTCACCCGTACTTGTCAGGGCTTCTCGGTGACGAAGAAATCGCTCAGTATTTTACGGCGGAGGCGGAGCTTGGCGGCATGATTGCTTTCGAGCGGGCGCTCGCCAATGCACAGGCCGCCGCCGGGATCATTCCTGTCGCGGCAGCCGCAAAGATCGGTGAGGCATGCGAGACTTTGGTACCCGAGGTCGAGGCTTTGCGGGTCGGCACGGGCAGGGATGGCGTTGTCGTGCCTGAGTTCGTCAAGCAGTTGCGGGCGGCTGTGGGACCAGAGTTTTGTGAATACGTTCATTTCGGCGCCACGAGTCAAGACGTGGTCGATACGAGTTTGATCTTGCGGCTGCTACAGGTCTTCAACCTCTTTATCGAGCGCTTGCAAAAGCTGGATGAGGCACTTGATGCGCTCGACCACCGCTTCGGTCCTCGCATGCTCATGGGCCACACCAGGATGCAGGCAGCCATCCCCATCACGACCCGCGACCGCCTGCAGACTTGGCGTGAGCCGCTCTTGCGACATCGAAACCAGCTCGAGCAGTTGGTGGATGACGGCTTACCTCTCCAGTTTGGCGGGGCTGCCGGAACATTGGACAGGCTTGGTGACAAAGGCATCGTGATCCGCATCGCAATTGCGACCGAGCTCGGCCTCAAGGCGGAGCATCAATGGCAGAGCCAGCGAGACCGGATTGCCGAGATAGGTAGTCTGCTTTCGCTTTTAACCGGAAGCTTAGGCAAATTCGGGCAGGACGTGGCGCTTCTGGCGCAGGCGGGCAGAGAAATCGAACTTTCCGGCGGGGGCGGCTCGTCTGCCATGGCTCACAAACAGAACCCGGTGGCTGCGGAGGTACTGGTCTCGCTTGCGCGGTTCAATGCCGTACAATTGGGGGGGCTGCATCAATCCATCGTGCATGAACAGGAGCGCTCAGGTGCTGCCTGGACGCTGGAATGGCTGATCCTGCCGCAGATGGTGGCGGCTACCGGTGCCTCACTGCGTTTGGCCCGCGAATTGGCGGGCAACATCCGCTCTCTTGGTATCGAGCAATTATAACCAGTCGAATATGGATGATGCCGGGTATTTCAGTTTACATTACCTCACCGTATGGCAGGGTTAGGCACAGAAGTCGAAGAGGGCGTCCGAGCACGGGCAGTCGACATTGGGAGGAAACATGAAGAAGCTTATCGCTGCAACCATCACCGCTATCGCTCTGTCGAGCGCGGCCTATGCCGATACCATCAAAGTCGGGGTCGTCGGGCCATTCTCCGGTCCCTTTGCCTTGCAAGGCAAAAACTTCAAGGCGGGGATCGACGCCTACTTCGCGCTACACGGCAATACGGTCGGAGACGATACGATTGAAGTGATTTATCGGGACGTGCCACAGGCGGATCCGGCACAGTCCAAGGCACTTGCGCAGGAATTGGTGGTGAAGGAAGGCGTGCAGTATCTTGCCGGCTTCTACTTCACGCCGGACGCCATGGCCGCCACGCCTATTCTTGAGCAGGGCAATGTGCCGATGGTGATCATGAATGCCGCGACCTCGGCTATCGTCACCAAGAGCCCCTATGTGGTCCGCACCTCCTTCACGACCTGGCAGACTTCGACGCCGATCGCGAAAGTCGCCAAGGATGCCGGCGTCAGCAAGGTGATCTCGATCGTCAGCGACTACGGTCCTGGTGTCGATGCCGAAAACGCTTTCAAGGCTGCTTTCGACAAGGAAGGTGGTCAGGTGGTCGAGGCGATCCGCATGCCGCTTTCGACCAACGACTTTTCGCCGATCATGCAGCGGGTGAGGGATTCGGGTGCGGAAGCGCTATTCGCGTTCCTGCCGTCAGGGCCAACAACGCTGGGATTCGTGAAGGCGTTCAACGAGAACGGCCTCAAGGACGGCGGCATCAAGCTTTTTGCGCCGGGCGATCTGACGCAGGAATCGGATCTTCCAGCTCTCGGCGACGCAGCACTGGGGATGCAGACGACGTTCCATTATGCGGTTTCGCACGCGTCGCCTGAGAATGAAGCCTTCGTCGAAGCCGCCCGCAAGGCAATCGGAAATCCGGCCGAGTTGTCCTTCCCGGCTGTCGGCGCTTTCGACGGGATGTATGTCATCACCAAGATGATCG
>JAEWOP010000186.1 GCA_023399635.1 Pseudomonadota bacterium | reverse complement strand
AGATACCGGAATAGCGGGCCACATCCTCGTTGGAGCCGACCGCAATCAGATGGCGACCGTAGCGCGTGCGGTAGAGCACAAAGGCGGCGATGGCAGCGGTCAGGAAGATCGCAACGATCGGCACCGGCACGCCGAATATCTCGCCGAAATAGACCGGCCGATAGAGCGCCTGGAGCTCACGGTCGCGCAGGGGGATCGCCCCGCCCTGGCTGAGCCAGGGGGTGAGCCCACGGTAGATGCCCATGGTGCCAAGCGTTGCGATAAACGGCTCGATTTGTCCAACCGTCGTGATCAGTCCGTTGAACAAGCCACAAGCGGCGCCGATCACTACGGCAAGCGCCATGCCGGCAATCAGCATCATCAAAGGATCGGCGATCATGCCGGAATTCATGAACAGGATCATCAGGCTGGCGACAAAGGCCACCATCGCGCCAACGGAAAGATCGAGCCCGCCCGATGAGATGACGTAGGTGGCGCCCAGCGCAATGATGGCAATGAAGGCGCTGCGGGTGATGACATTGGACAGGTTGGCGACGGAGATGAAGTTGTCATTCGCCAGCGCCCCGAGCACCAGAAGCAGGGCAAGCGCGATGAAGGGCGCTACGGCACGAAGGTCCCAGTCGCGCGATGTCTTCGGTTTCACCGTTTCAGTTGCGGCAGGTGTCATGGCTTCAGGCAGCCTCCCCGGTTCTTACGCCGGTGGCAAGCACCACGATTTCATTTTCTGTCATGTGTTCCCCTGTGACTTCACCGACAATCTGCCCCGACCGCATGACGAGGATGCGGTCGCAGATGCCGATCAGCTCCGGCATTTCGGAAGAGACGACGATGATGGATCGTCCTTCCTCCGCCAGCCGGGCGATAAATTTGTAGATCTGTTCCTTGGTACCGATATCGATCCCGCGCGTCGGCTCATCGATGATGACGATTGACGGATCGAGCAGCATCATCTTGGCGATCAAGAGCTTCTGCTGGTTACCGCCGGAAAGCTGGCCGGCCAGCAGGTCCTTGCGGCCCGTGCGGATATCAAACTCCGCGATAGCTCCGTCCAGCGCATCCGACTCACGCTTGCGATCGATCTGCAAGCCGCGCACGAACTTGCCGATCGAGGCAAGCGTCAGGTTCGTCGCAAGATCCTTCAGGAGCAGAAGCCCCTTGCCCTTGCGGTCCTCGGAAAGATAGGCGATGCCGGCCTTCAGGCTGGCCTGTGCATCGGCGAAGGTGACGGCGGCGCCGTTGTGGCGGACCGACCCATGGCCGCGGCGCAGCCCCACAATGCCCTCCATCAGTTCGGTGCGTCCTGCCCCGACGAGACCGGCAAAGCCAAGGATCTCGCCCTTTCGCAGATGAAAGCTTGCATCTTTCGCATAGCCGGGAACGGTGAAGTCCTTGACCTCCAGTACCGTCTCCTGGGCCTGGCCGGTGGCATGCCGATCCGGATATAGCTTTGTCACGTCACGGCCGACCATCAACCGCGCCATATCGGCAGGCTCGATGTCGGCAACCTGATGGGTCGCCACGACATGACCGTCACGCAGCACCGTCACCCGGTCGGCGATTTCCTTCACCTCCGGCAGCCGATGGGAAATATAGAGGACGCCGACGCCCTTGGCGCGAATATCGGTGATGACCTTGAGCAGCGCCTCAGTCTCGAATGGCGTCAGCGAAGCCGTGGGCTCATCGAAGATGACGACGCGGTGAGGAACAAGCAGCACGCGGGCGATCTGCACCAACTGGCGCTGCGCAATCGACAGCCGCCCTACGATCGCCTTTGGATCGATCTCGGCACCGAGGTCGGCAAGCGCCTTCGCCGCGCCCGCGTTCATCGCCCGGTCATCAACCGTGAGCCCCTTCGGAAGCTCGCGACCAAGGTAGATGTTTTGCGCCACCGTCAGATCCGGAGCGAGCAGGATTTCCTGGTGAACGAGAACAATGCCACGATGCTCTGCGTCGACCGGACCGGAAAACTGCACGGGCTGTCCGTCAATGAGGATCTCGCCGCGCGTCGGCGCGTGGTTTCCGGCCAGGATCTTCATCAGCGTCGATTTGCCGGCGCCGTTCTCACCAATGATGGCGTGCACCTCGCCCGGCTGCACCGTCAAGCCGACATTGTGCAGGACCTCGACGGGCCCAAAGCTTTTCGACAGCGACCGCGCGGCAAGAATCGCCGGTCCGTTCTCCGAAGATCCGGGCATCATCGAGCACCACCCGCAGCCATGGGCAGGGACGCGACCGCAGCTCTCCCCGCGCAGCAAGCGCCAGTTTCGAATTCAACGTCTAGATGCACCTGAACTTCCTCCCGATTTCACGCTAGCCAAAGTTTTGAGGTACGTAAAGCAGGTTTAAGCGTACAAATGCCTCATCAACAGCGGATACCTTATGGATTGATCGGGTGTGACTTGACGTAATCCACAAAGGCACGCAACGGCGCCGGCACAAGGCGCCGACCGGGATAATACAGGAAAGGACCCGGAAACTCCTGCCACCATGGCTGCAGCACCGGCTCAAGCGCACCACGTTCAAGGTGCGGACGCAGCCATTCCTCAAAGAGCGCGATGATGCCGATCCCTGCGGCTGCGGCCTCGATGGCCAGATCGATCGCCCCTCCAGCCTGGACGATCAGCGGCCCCTTCGGCTCGACCACCACCACCTCGCCATCCTTCTCAAGCTCCCAGTTCGGCATGTTGCCGCTCGGGAAACGGTGACGCAGGCAGGAATGATTCAGAAGATCGCGCGGATGCTCTGGCCGCCCGTGGCGGTCCAGATAGGCTGGTGAGGCGGCAAAGCCATAGGCCTGGGAGCGTGGCCCGATCGGCACGGCAATCATGTCCTGCTCTAGCCGCTCACCATAGCGGATGCCTGCATCACAGCCGGCGGCCAGCACATCGACGAAACTCTCATCCGTCATCACCTCCAGCCGGATGTCGGGATACGCCGCGAGGAATGGCGGTACGATCTTCGGCAGCACCAGCCGTGCTGCGCTGATCGGGACGTTCAGCTTCAGCGTTCCTGCCGGCCGCTCGCGAAAGCCGTTGACGGCATCGAGCGCAGCTTCAACCTCGCCAAGTGCGGGCGCCAGCCGGGCGAGCAGCATCCCTCCTGCTTCGGTGGGAGCGACGGAGCGTGTCGTGCGGTTTAAGAGACGAACGCCCAGTTCCGCCTCAAGCCGCCTCACCGCCTCGCTCAAGGCTGAAGGGCTCGCCCCGCTCAGTCGGGCTCCCTCCCGGAAGCCCTTTGCCCGCGCCACCGTAACGAAAGCTCCCAGATCCCCCAGTTCCACATCCATTGTTCGCCCTTCCGCACAACCCGTATCGATTGTGCCGGATTATCAAGGCAAACGCTAGCGCGTATCTCTGCACCATTACTTCACATCCTCAACCAAGGAGAAAGACAATGGTCGATATCGCGAAATCAGGGACGTTCCAGCTTGGCGACCGTCAGGTGAAGCGCCTGGGTTATGGCGCCATGCAGCTTGCAGGGCCAGGCGTCTTCGGGCCACCGAAGGATCGCAACCAAGCAATTGCAGTGCTTCGTGCCGCGGTTGAACACGGGGTCAACCACATCGACACCAGCGACTTCTACGGGCCGCACATTACCAATCAGATCATCCGCGAGGCGCTTCATCCCTATCCGGACGACCTGACGATCGTCACCAAGATCGGCGCAACGCGAGGCCCGGAGGGTTCGTGGGATCCCGCTTTCTCCAAGGATCAGCTTACGCAAGCCGTGCATGACAACCTGCGCAATCTGCAGCTCGACACGATGCAGGTCGTCAACCTGCGCATCATGTTCGACGTGCACGGTCCGGCGGAAGGTTCGATCGAGGAGCAGGTCACCGTACTTGCGGAGCTTCAGCGCCAAGGGCTAATCCGTCATATCGGGCTTTCCAACGTAACGGCAAAACAGATCGAGGAGGCCCGCAGGATCTGCGACATCGTCGGCGTGCAGAACATGTACAACATCGCCCATCGCAACGACGACGAACTGATCGACATGCTGTCGGATGCGGGGATTGCCTACGTCCCGTTCTTCCCACTCGGCGGCTTCTCGCCGCTGCAGTCTGCAACGCTCAACGAGGTAGCCAATGGGCTCGGGGCGACCCCGATGCAGGTGGCACTTGCCTGGCTTCTGCAGCGGTCTCCGAACATCCTGCTGATCCCCGGCACGTCCTCGGTTGCGCACCTGCGAGAAAATCTTGCAGCAGCCGAACTTGAACTCTCGGAAGAGACAGTGCGCCAGCTGGACTGTATTGCAGGCGCCGCCGCCTGATCGAAGCTGCAGCGCCAACAAAAAAAGGGCCGGCATGCCGGCCCTTTCCACTTCTGGGTCTCGTCAGACGTAGCGGTTGACGATGTTTTCCAGGTACTCCTGGCGTCCCGAGCGCGGCTCCGGATTGATGTTGTCGCGCTCGACGCGGGCGGTGATGTCCTCCAGCGTGTATTCGCCGCGCAGCATCTTCTGCGCCTCGGCGCTGTCCCAGCCGGCGTAGCGTTCCGCAAGCGGCTTCGAAAGCGCCCCGTCCTCGATCATCTTTGCCGCAGCCTTGAGGCCACGGGCACAGCAATCCATGCCGCCGATGTGGCCGTGCAGCAGGTCCTCCGGATCGAGCGACTGGCGGCGCAGCTTGGCGTCGAAGTTGGTGCCGCCCGTCGTGAAGCCGCCGTTCTGCAGGACCTGGTAATAGGCGAGCGCCATTTCCGGCACATTGTTGGGGAACTGATCGGTGTCCCAGCCGGACTGGTAGTCGTTGCGGTTCATGTCGATGGAACCGAGTATGCCCAACGCACCGGCAAGCGCCAGTTCGTGCTCGAACGTGTGCCCGGCCAGGATCGCGTGACCCTGCTCGATGTTCATCTTCACTTCGTTCTCGAGGCCGTACTTCTTCAGGAAGCCATAGACCGTGCCGACATCATAGTCGTACTGATGCTTCGTGGGCTCCTGCGGCTTCGGCTCCACCAGGATCGTGCCCTTGAAGCCGATCTTGTGCTTGTACTCGACGACCATGGTGAGCATGCGCGCCATCTGGTCGAGCTCACGCGAGAGGTCGGTATTCAGCAAGGTCTCGTAGCCCTCGCGACCGCCCCAGAGAACGTAGTTTTCCCCCCCGAGCTTCATGGTTGCGTCCATGCAGGTCTTGATGGTGGCGGCCGAAAAGGCGAACACGTCTGGGTCGGGATTGGTCGACGCACCTGACATGAAGCGGCGGTGCGAGAAGAGGTTAGCCGTGCCCCACAGCAGCTTGACGCCCGTCTCCTCCTGCTTCTTGGCAAAGTAGTCGACGATCTCGTTCAGGTTCTTCGTGTTCTCGGCAAAGGAATTGCCTTCCGGCCGCACGTCCGCGTCATGGAAGCAGTAGTAGGGCGCACCGATCAGGCTGAACATCTCGAAGGCGACATCGGCCTTGAGCTTCGCCTTGCCCATGTCGTCGCCATACCAGGGCCGGTCGAAGGTGCGCCCGCCGAACGGGTCGCCGCCTTCCCATGCAAATGTGTGCCAATAGGCGATGGCGAACCGGAGATGGTCCTCCATGCGCTTTCCGGCCACGATTTCATCTGGGTTATAATAGCGGAAGGCGAGCGGATTGGTGCTGTCCGGCCCTTCATACATGATCTTCTGGATGTCTCCGAAAAAGCCCGTGCTCATGTGTTCCTCCTGGGATCTGGATGTTCTTAGTGGGTGATGGATCGAACCGCCGGGTAAACGGCCCTGTAGCGGGCATAGGCAGCGTCATACGCCTGCGAAAGTGACGACACCGGTTCAATCGTCGCCTCTGTTTCGGGTGCCGTACACACGGCGACGGGATCGGCGCCGGTTGCCGCAATCAGCCCCAACCGGGCCGCACCGAAGGCCGCTCCGAAATCGCCATCCGCCGGGATATCGACCGGCACGCCAAGGGCGGTTGCGATCGAGGCGAGCCAGTAGCGCGAGCGCGAGCCGCCGCCGATGGCCGTGACGCGGGAGATCGAGGTGCCGGCAGATCTCAACGCCTCAAGATTATCGCGGATGGCAAAGGTTACGCCCTCCATGACCGCCTGGGTCAGCACTGCCCGAGCCGACTCGTGGCCAAGCCCGATGAAGGCGCCGCGGATCTGGGCGTCATTGTGCGGCGTCCGCTCGCCCGACAGATAAGGCAGGAAGGTGACGCCGGTGGGCGCCTTCAGCTCATCGCCGAGTTCTCCGGTGAGTTCGGCAGCGGATTTGCCGGTGACCTGCGCGTGCCAGTTCAGCGCATCCGTGGCGGACAAGATCACGCCCATCTGGTGCCAGGAGCTCGGAAGCGCATGGCAGAAGGCATGCACGGCGCTTTCCGGCTTCGGCAGGTAGGAACCGTTGGCGGCAAAGAGAACGCCTGATGTGCCGAGCGAGACAAAGGCATGGCCTTCGGCGACGGTGCCCATGCCGCAGGCCGAAGCTGCATTGTCGCCGGCACCGCCTGCGACCACGACGCCCTCGCCCATGCCCCATCTGGAGGAAAGCTCGCCCCGCAGCGTGCCGGCCTGTTCCGTACCCTCTACGAGCGACGGCATCTGCGCTTCAGTAAGATCGGTCGCTTCCAAAAGCTCCGATGACCATTTTCGGGCGCCGGTATCAAGCCAGGACGTGCCGGCGGAATCCGACATCTCTGAGATATGTTCGCCGGTCAGCCAGAGGCGCAGATAATCCTTCGGCAGCAACACCTTCGCGACCTTGGCAAAAATATCCGGCTCGTTGTTCTTCACCCAGACGAGCTTTGGCGCAGTGAAGCCCGGGAAGACAATATTGCCGGTGATTGCGCGAAAGCGCGGATCGGCGTCGAGCGCGGCTGCTTCCTTGTAGGAGCGTGTGTCATTCCACAGGATGCACGGCCGCAGCACCTTGTCGTCACGGTCGATCAGCGTTGCGCCGTGCATGTGACCGGACAGCCCGATGCCCTTTACCGCCGCCAGCGCCTGCGGATGCTGCTGCTTCAGCCCCGCCACCGCCTCTTCTGTCGCGCGGATCCAGTGCGCGGGATCCTGCTCCGACCAACCGGGATGCGGTCGCGACACGTCAAGCGCCCCGCTCGCCGAACCAATGATCTTTTGGTCACCGTCGATCAGCATCGCTTTGACGCCGGACGTTCCAAGATCGAGACCAAGATACATGTCGTTCCTTCCTTCCGCCCGTCAGGGCAGGTTGTCCTTCAAGAATATGTCGATGCGGATGCGCTCCTGAGCAGCCAGTACCGGCAGCCCGTCAGCGTTGGCCTTCAGCACGCGAACCGCACTTCGCACCTCGTGGCCGGGGTCCTGATTCAGCACAGCGTCGATCAGGTTTGCTTGTAGCGCCTCGCGCGTCGAGGGCGTCAGTTCATGAGCGATCGCCACCGGGCGCTGCCTCGGGTCGAGACCCTTCAGCACCCGAATAAGCCCGCGATTGCCGGCACCGAGGCTGTAGATGCCGGAAAGATCGGGATACCGGCGCAGCGTCTGACGCACCATCGCCTCCACGGTAGCTGGATCATCCTGGGCCTCGATCACGGGAAGAATGGCGACACGCGGAAAGTCCTCCGCCAAAACCGCCAGGAAACCCTCCAGTCGCTCCCGGTGGTCGCGCACGAGCATGGAACCCGCAAGAATGGCGACGCGTCCATCGACCTTGCTGAGGAAACGACCCATGAGGTTGGCGGCCGTGCGGCCAGCGGCGGTGTTGTCGATGCCTGCGAAGTGGTCGCGGCTTGATGCGCTCAGATCCGAGACGAGAGTGACGACGGAAATGCCAGCCTGCTTCAGGCGGTCAACGGCCAGGCGAACATCGGGCGCATCAACGGCAACCATCGCCACCCCATCGGGCTTGCGCGCCAGCACCTCGTCCATGGCAGAGACCAGAGCGCCGGGATCGAAGGCGGAGACATCGATGATCTCGATCTGCGTCCGCTCCACCGCGGAATGCCGTATTGCCTCCTGCACCTCCTCACGCAAGCGGACCATGAAGGAGTTGTCGTTTGCAGGAAGAATGAAGCAAAAGCTGTAGGTCCGGCCTTTTGCCAGATTGGCGGCCGCGAGATCGCGGACATAGCCGAGATTGGAGATCGCCTGCTCGACCTTCTCACGCGTGATGCTGCGCACCCCAGGACGAGCGTTGAGTACGCGATCGACCGTGGCGAGACTAACGCCCGCAGCATGTGCGATGTCGTGGACTGTCGGCTTCATCTCTCCTCCCGCGGGTGTGTTAGACGAAATCTTGAGGTACGTAAATCAAAATCCGCCGCGTCAGGTTTTGGGCTCCACCTCTTGTCATCTCTGTAGTTTACCTTACATCCTGCCGCCGCTGCCGCTCTCGCAGCAACTCGGGGATAGTGATGCAGGATATTCTTTCACTTCTACAGGATCCCACTGCTTGGGTGGCGCTTCTGACGCTTGTCGTCATGGAGGTCGTCCTCGGCATCGACAACCTCATCTTCATCTCTATCCTCACCAACAAGCTGCCTGCGGAAAATCGGGAAAGGGCGCGCAAGCTCGGGATCGGCCTTGCGTTGGTGATGCGCCTGGCGCTGCTCGGGACGGTTGCCTGGATCGTTCAGCTGACAGCGCCGATCTTCGAGCTCTTCGGACACGCCTTTTCCTGGAAGGACTTGATCCTCATCGCTGGCGGCCTTTTCCTTGTCTGGAAGGCGACAAAGGAAATTCATCATTCGGTCGACCCGATCGATCACAAGGAAGACATGGTGGGCGGGGCCGCGACCATCACGTTTGGAGCGGCAATCAGCCAGATCCTTATTCTGGACCTCGTGTTCTCGATCGACAGCATCATCACAGCAGTCGGCATGACACCGCACCTGCCGATCATGATCGTGGCGGTCCTCGCAGCAGTTACCGTCATGCTGCTTGCAGCCACGCCGCTTGCGAACTTCATTGCGAAGAACCCGACAATCGTTATGCTGGCACTCGGTTTCCTGCTGATGATCGGCACAACACTGATTGCCGAAGGCATGGGCTTCCATGTGCCAAAGGGCTACATCTACGCTGCCATGGCCTTCTCCGCCCTGGTAGAGGTTCTCAACATGCTTGCTCGCAGGCGGAGAAAGCCGAACCAATCACCGCTTTGACCTGCGGTCGTTGCCACAATGGCCCGCTCAGCGGGCCATTTTTCTCTGCTGCAAGCTCATCGTGCAACTTTCCAGCCATGTCGGCATTGTGCGAAGCTCGCGTGAGCATGCCATAGAGGCTGCTGCCTCGCGTTTCCGTCGGAGTCACATGTCCACAGAGCAGATCCTTGCCTTCACCGTCATCGGCATCATGATGGCAGTCTTCATCTGGGACCGGGTCCGATATGACATCGTTGCATGTTGCGCCCTCGTCGCCGCGGTCGCTGTCGGTATCGTCCCGCTGGAGGAAGCGTTTTCCGGATTTTCGGACGACATCGTGATCATTGTCGGAAGCGCGCTGGTTGTCAGTGCTGCGGTGGCCCGCTCCGGTATCGTCGACATCGCCATCAAGAAGTTCTTCCCGAGCCTCAAATCGGTACGGGCGCAGCTTGCGCTGCTGATGATCGTCGTGGCGGTTCTTTCCGCCTTCATCAAGAATATCGGGGCGCTCGCGATCATGATGCCGGTCGCCTTCCAGTTTTCCAAGCGCTCCGGCGTCTCCCCGTCGAAATACCTCATGCCGATGGCTTTCTCCGCCTTGCTTGGCGGGCTGATGACGCAGATCGGCACCTCACCCAATATCGTGGTTTCGCAGCTGAGGGCGGACTTAACGGGCACGCCATTCACGATGTTCGACTTCACGCCAGTGGGCGCCATCCTGACGCTGGTCGGCGTAACCTTCCTGTTGTTCTTCCACTGGCTGGTGCCTTCGCGGACCCGGCAGAACACCTCCCTGGAGGAAGCGGTTGAGATTGCCAACTATACCTCCGAAGCAACGGTATCGTCTCAATCCAACATGGTCGGCAGGCCATTGGCCGAACTGCTGAAGCAGGGAGACGGCGAAGTTCTTGCAACGGCGGTCCTGCGCGGCGCGACGCGCATGTCGCCTTTCCCTGACCTGAACCTGCGGGAAAACGACACGATCATCCTCGAAGGCCGATCGGCGGCAATCGATCGAGTCGTCTCAGGTGCCAAGCTTCAACTGTCGGGCAAACCCTTGAAGGCAAGTGGACAGCAACTCGACGACCTGATCTCGATCGAGGCGATCATCTCGCGCGAGTCGCCGCTGTCAGGGCTTTCAGCTCGCGAACTTGCCCTTTCCTATACCCGCGGCGTCAATCTTCTGGCTGTCAGCCGGCGTGGCCAGCGCTTGAGCGAACGCCTGCGGGATCTCACCCTGATGGCCGGCGACGTGATCGTGCTGCAGGGCAACCGCAATGCGCTGCCGGGCGTCATGCAGGATTTCGCTCTGCTTCCGCTTGCGCAGCGGGAAGTCATGCTCGGCATAAAACGCAAGGCATTCATTCCGCTGGTGATCCTTGCAGCAGCCATGATTGCAACAGCCCTTGGATGGGCACCCGTTGCCGTCGCCTTCTTCGCCGCAGCGCTTGGAATGGCCGTTTTCCGGGCGATCCCGTTGACTGACCTCTACAAGGCTGTCGACGGTCCCATCCTCATCATGCTGGCGGCCTTGATTCCGGTTGCCGACACGTTGCGTACCTCAGGCGCAAGCGAGTTGATCGCCAACGCATTAGGCAGTGTGTCCGCCGGCCTTCCACCCTTTGCCGCACTGGCGCTGATCCTGATCACCGCCATGGGCGTTACTCCCTTCTTGAACAATGCCGCAACCGTGCTCGTCATGGGACCGATCGCGGCAAGTTTTGCAACGGCACTGGATTATCGGCCTGAGGCCTTCTTGATGGCAGTGGCCATTGGTGCGGGGTCCGACTTCCTGACGCCCGTCGGACACCAGTGCAATACGCTCGTGATGGGTCCCGGCGGCTACAAGTTCAGCGACTATCCACGCCTTGGCCTGCCACTCTCCTTCATCATCGTGCTGGTCAGCGTACCGACGCTGCTCTGGGTCTGGCCGGTGAACTAGCGGGCCGACCCACACGTCTTGACGCTCGACGCTGAATATGCGCTAAGGCCTGCTATCCCGAGACACGCAGGTCCGCGCCACTGAAGGCGCCAAATCGAGCAATATCCATGAGCACTTCCGGCCCCCGCGTCCGCATCGCACCCTCGCCGACCGGCGAGCCGCATGTTGGCACCGTCTACATCGCCCTTTTCAACTACCTCTTTGCCAAGAAGATGGGCGGTGAGTTCATTCTCCGCATAGAGGATACCGACGCGACGCGCTCGACCCCGGAGTTCGAGCAGAAGGTCCTCGACGCGCTGAAATGGACGGGCCTCAGCTGGGCGGAGGGTCCCGACGTTGGCGGGCCCCACGGCCCCTACCGCCAATCCGACCGCAAAGACCTGTACCAGCCCTACGCGCAGGAATTGCTGGACAAGGGCCACGCCTTCCGCTGCTTCTGCACGCCCGAGCGCCTGGAACAGATGCGCGAGGCGCAACGCGCCGCCGGCAAGCCGCCGAAATATGATGGCCTCTGCCTCAACCTCAAGGCCGAGGAAGTGACCGCGAAGATGGCGGCGGGCGAGAGCTCGGTCATCCGCATGAAGATCCCGGCCGAAGGCTCTTGCGATTTCCATGATGGCGTTTATGGCGACGTCTCGATTCCGTGGGATTCCGTCGACATGCAAGTCCTGATCAAGGGCGACGGCATGCCGACCTACCACATGGCAAATGTCATCGACGACCACCTGATGAAGATCACCCATGTGGCGCGCGGTGAGGAGTGGTTGGCCTCGGTGCCGAAGCATATCCTGCTCTACAGGTATTTCGGATGGCAGGAGCCTGTCTGGATGCACCTGTCGCTGATGCGCAATGCCGACAAATCCAAGCTGTCGAAGCGCAAGAACCCGACTTCAATCTCTTACTATTCCGCTCTCGGTTACCTGCCGGAATCGCTGATGAATTTCCTCGGCCTGTTCTTCATCCAGATCGCCGAAGGCGAAGAACTGCTGACGATGGACGAGTTGATCGAGAAGTTCGATGCGGACAACCTGTCCAAGGCAGGCGCGATCTTCGACATCCAGAAGCTCGACTGGCTGAACGGCCGGTGGCTGCGCGAGAAGCTGACACCGGAGGACTTCATTGCGCGCACGCTTGAGTGGGCATCGGAAAACCAGCGCCTGACGGAAGGCCTGAAACTTTCACAGAGCCGTATCTCAAAGCTCGGCGAACTGCCGCAGCTGGCAGGGTTCCTGCTCGCAAACGATGTGGGGCTGACACCAGCCTCCTTTGGCGGACTGAAGACGAGCCCGGCAGAGACGCTGGAAATCATCAATACGGTCCAGGCGGATCTGGAGAAGATCCTCGAATGGAACGTCGAAGCCATCGATCAGGAACTGCGCAATGTTGCCGACAAGCTCGGTAAGAAGCTGCGCGTCGTCACGCCGCCGCTCTTCGTCGCCATGTCCGGTTCGTCGCGTTCGCTGCCGTTGTTTGACTCCATGGCCCTGCTCGGCCGCTCGGTCGTGCGCCAGCGCCTGAAGGTGGCTGCGACGGTCGTCGCCTCCATGGTCGGCGCACAATAAGAAGGAAGGTCTCGTAGAAGGACCGAACAAAAGACCGAAACGGCCCTCTCCTCCGACGTTACGGAAGTTCGCGCCCAGAAGCTCAAACTGCTGCGTGAAAAGATCGGCGACGTTTATCCGGCCCATTTCCACCGGACGATGACGAATGCCGAACTGGCTGAGAAATACGAGACCCTTGAGGCGGACGTCGAAACACAGGACGTGGTGACGGTCGCCGGACGTGTGTACTCATCGCGCAATTCCGGCATGTTCATCGATCTGCGGGATGCCTCGGGCAAGATCCAGATCTTCAGCCACAAGGACACGACGCCCCAGGAGGCCCGCGACCTGCTGCCGCTGATCGACCTCGGTGACATCATCGGCGTCACCGGTGTCGTGCGCCGCACCAAGCGTGGCGAGCTAACGATCAACGCGCAAGAGATCACCATGCTGACCAAGGCCCTCCTGCCGATGCCGGAGAAGTACCACGGTCTCTCAGACATCGAGCTGCGCTACCGCAAGCGCCATCTCGACATCCTGACGAACGAAGACTCCAAGCTGCGTTTCCAGCAACGGTCGAAGATCGTGTCCGGCATCCGCCGTTTCATGGAAAACGACGGCTTCATGGAAATCGAGACGCCGATGCTGCATTCGGTGTACGGCGGTGCCACGGCCGAG
>JAEWOP010000157.1 GCA_023399635.1 Pseudomonadota bacterium | reverse complement strand
CGCCTTTCAAGACCACGACTCCCAGGCAAAGACGCATCACTCTCCCTCGTCATCGCCCATTCCAGGATTGAGACGTTCGCGCAATTCCTTGCCGGTCTTGAAGAAGGGCACCCACTTCTCCTCAACGAAGACGGATTCGCCAGTGCGCGGGTTGCGCCCCGAGCGGGACGGCCGGTTCTTTACCGAGAAGGCACCGAAACCACGAAGTTCCACGCGGTTTCCTCCTGCCAGAGCATCGGTGATTTCATCGAGAACAGCATTGACGATATTCTCGACGTCGCGGTGGTAGAGGTGCGGATTACGTGCCGCGACGATCTGGACCAGTTCCGACTTGATCACGTTGCCCCCTGAAAAAGCTAGATTTTCAATTTCGGCCAACCTGCCAAACCGAGACAAGACCGTCAAGGAACAACTTCTCACCTGCCCATGGGCGTAAAGCCGAAATGCCGAGGACGTCGCTCAATCCGCTGACGCGGACAAACTCGGCCATCGCGCGGGCAAACCATAGGGAGGAGGACGAGCTATCGTCTTTCCACTCCACCACCGGAAGATCAGGGCTGACCCCCTGGGCTTGGAGATAGTCCCGGATCTGCTGAGGCCCGCCCAAGCTATCCACCAGGCGGGCCTGGAGTGCCTGGCGCCCGGTGAAGATCGAACCGTCGGCCAGACGCAGTGCCTCCTCGCGCGACAGCTTGCGCCGCTCGGCCACCAGATCAACAAACCAATCATAGCTGTCGAGGATCATCGAGCGGATCATCTGCTGCGCTTCCTCGCTCGGCGGATGGAAAGGCGACGGCTCCGCCTTCAGAGGCGAAGACTTGATCTCCTCCAGCGAGATGCCAAACTTGTCCATCAGCTCGGCGATCTGCGGGTACTGAAAGATAACGCCGATCGAGCCCGTGATGGAGTTATCGCCGGCAATGATGGTGTCTCCGGCGGTTGCGATCATGTAGCCGGCCGAGGCTGCGAGCGTGCGGATGTCGGAAACAACCGGCTTCTTTTCGGCAACGGCGCGGATGGCCTGATAGATCCGCTCGCCGCCATACGTGGTGCCACCGGGCGACGTGATCGATACCACCAGGGCCTTGGCGTTTGGACTTTCGGCAATCTCCTCCAGCCGCTCCAGCAGTTCGCTGTCGTCCTGGATCATCCCGGTGATCTTCACCTGGGCGATATGCGGCGTCGCCGAGCCAGTTTCACCGCTGCCAAAACGATAAAGGGCAAAACCCAGCCCCACGATCACGAGCAGCGCAAAAATACGCCAGAAGGTCAGCTTGCGCCGCAACCGCCTGCGGTCGAGTATTGCCGATTGGTCCATGGTTGTTCCTTGTCTGCGAAGGCTGGAGAGACGCTGATTGTGAGGGCTATCACGTTTCTATGTAGGCTGTTATTGTTTGTTGATACATAGAAACCATATTGGCACGACATACAAAAGCGCTCCGCCCGCCGAGGAGACGGCTCCCCATGCGGAGAATAAGGATCAGATCCGGACAATGCTGCAACGACTGCTGAAAAATCCGGCTCCAGCGTTCGCCGGTCCAGCGGGCGCCGACGCCTATCAGGCGGCGCTTCGTCACTCCGCGCTCGTCCGCAAGTTGCGCATCTGGCTGCCCATCACTGCCGGCATCATATCCCTTGTTTTCATCGGCGTTTCGGTGATCAGGGCCTATCTTCCCGAAAACATCAACATCGAGAGCGCACGGATCGAAAACGGCAAGATTGTCATGGAGCGGCCCGCGATTGCCGGTCGGAACGACCAAGGCATCAGCTATTCCATGACAGCTGTGCGGGCACTGCAGGACATCGCCAACCCGAACATGATCACGCTTGAAGACGTCAAGGCGGCAGTTCCGGTGAATGAGGATACCATCGCCCGCGTCGTAGCGACCGCAGGCATATTCGATCGCGGCACTGATCGGATGCAGATGACGGCGCCGTTCGATGTCAACCTGAGCAATGGCACGACAGCGAAGTTCCAGTCTGCCGATCTGGATGTTAAGGCGGGAACGCTGGCCACCAAGGATCCCATTGCAATCAACACGGAGCAAGCCTCCATTGTTGCGCAGTCCCTCAATATAGCAGATAACGGGAAAACAATCACCTTCTCAGGGCAGGTTCGCGTCAACATCGAGCCGACCGTACTCCGCAACACAGGCAACTAGAGCCGGGCATCATGACCTTTTTCCGATTGAACACGATCTTCGTTTCCATGATCACGACCGCCGTTCTTTGTCTGCTTGCGGCGGCTCCGGCTGCTGCCCAGAACACCACGCGGCAGATGGACGGGATGAAGCTCTCCAATGACGAGCCGATCCAAATCGAGAGCGATCAGCTGGAGATCAAGGAACAGGAAAAAACCGCCTACTTCACCGGAAACGTCAAAGTCGTTCAGGGAACGACCACGATGCGCGCTGGCAAGATGACCGTGCTTTACACCGGCGAAGGCGCCTCGATGACATCGGGCAATACGGACATCGACAAGATCTTCCTGGACGAGAAGGTGTTTCTGACGTCGGGCACGCAGCAGGCGACCGCTGAGAAAGGCGAGTTTGACATGGCGAGTCAGACCTTCGTTCTTACCGGCGAGCAGGTCGTTCTTTCCGAGGGACAGAATGTGTTCAAGGGCTGCAAGCTCACCGTGCTGATGAACACCGGCGAGGCAAAGCTCGACTCTTGCGGCGGTCGCGTGGAGATCCTGCTCGACCCGAAATCCCGTCAGCAGCAGTAAGACGGTCGCCTCGTGAAATTCCCAATGCCGAAGATGCTGGCGAAGAAGCCGAGCCCTCGCGAACCGTTCATCGCGACGGATCGCGCACGCTATGAAGGCACACTCGTCGCTCATGGACTATCCAAGACCTACGATACGCGCCGGGTGGTCAATGGAGTTTCCCTTGTCGTACGCCGCGGGGAGGCTGTCGGTTTGCTTGGCCCCAACGGTGCGGGCAAGACGACCTGTTTCTACATGATCACCGGACTTGTGCCGGTCGACGAAGGCATGATCGCCATCAACGGCAACGAAGTGACTGCCATGCCAATGTACCGGCGCGCGCGGCTGGGCGTTGGCTACCTGCCGCAGGAAGCTTCCATCTTTCGTGGCTTGACGGTTGAAGAGAACATTCGCGCGGTTCTGGAGGTGCACGAAAAGGACCGTGATCGTCGGGAGCACAAGCTCGACGAGTTGCTTGCCGAATTCCACATCAGTCACCTGCGCCAATCGGGAGCAGTGGCACTTTCCGGCGGGGAGCGCCGGCGCCTGGAAATCGCCCGAGCATTGGCGACCGATCCAGCCTTCATGCTGCTCGACGAACCTTTCGCCGGCGTTGACCCGATCTCGGTTTCTGACATCCAGAACTTGGTGCGACACCTGACGGCGCGCGGCATCGGCGTGCTGATCACCGACCACAATGTCCGCGAAACGCTTGGCCTGATCGATCGGGCCTATATCATCCACGCGGGTGAAGTGCTGACGCACGGACGGGCTGACGACATCGTCAACAATCCTGACGTGCGGCGGCTTTATCTCGGCGACAAGTTTACGCTCTGAACAAGAAAACCAGCGCCCGCCCCAGAGACGCTTGACCAAACCCCTCAAAAAAGCAATTTTTGGGCCAAGTTGAGATTTCGTGCAACGAGACCTCGATCTTGTAGGGAGTCTGCGTCAGCCCATGTCCATGTCCGCCGGCCTTATGCTACGCCAGAGCCAGTCGCTGGTCATGACGCCGCAGTTGATGCAGTCAATCCAGTTGCTGCAGATGACGCATCTGGAGCTGAACCACTTCATTGCTCGGGAGATCGAGAAGAATCCCCTGCTTGAACTCGCTTCCGACGACCGCAATGTGCTCGGTGAAGACAACCGAATATCGGAAGCCGGCCCCTCAGGAGAGACCTTCCAACAGGATAATGCCGAGGAATGGGCAGATCATCGATCTGAAGCAGGCACGACAGAGCTCAGTGAGCTCGACAACGGCTTCGACAATGTGTTTCCCGATGACAGGGGAGCGATCAAGGCGGATGCTCCGGAACTTCTCGGCCAATGGAAATCCATGCCTGGCAGCGAGGCCGGCGATGACTACGATCTTGAAGACTTCGTTTCCGGGCATCTGACACTGCGCGACCATCTTTCCCAGCAGGTACCATTCCTGTTGAAGAACGATGTCGACAGACTGGTCGCCCAGTATCTCGTCGATTGCGTTGACGAGGCGGGGTATTTTGCGGGCGAGATGGAGGAGATCGCGGAGCGGCTCGGGCGCGAACCGCGAGAAGTGGAAAAGGTCCTTCTGGCCCTGCAGTCACTTGATCCTCCGGGTGTGATGGCGCGATCGCTGCGCGAGTGCCTGACGATCCAACTCAAGCAACGCGACCGCTTTGACCCTGCCATGGAGGCTCTGATCGGCCATCTGGATCTGCTTGCCAAGCGCGACTTCGTTTCGTTACGTCGGCATTGCGGCGTCGGCGAGGAAGACCTTCTCGATATGCTTGCGGAGATTCGCGCCCTCGATCCGAAGCCTGGTAGCAGCTTCGAGCGCAGTGCCTGCGAGACGATCTTGCCGGACGTTCTTGTACGGCGTGCTTCTGACGGCGGTTGGGCAATTGAGCTCAACCCCGAGACGCTTCCGCGCGTGCTCGTCGACCGAAACTACTTCCGCAGTGTCTCCAAGTCCTGCGGCAAGCAGAAGGATGACCAGGCCTTCCTGTCGGACTGCATGCAAAACGCGAACTGGCTGACGCGCAGCCTAGACCAGAGAGCAAAAACGATCCTGAAGGTGGCCACGGAAATCGTACGTCAGCAGGACGCATTTCTGACCCATGGCGTCGACCATCTGCGCCCTCTCAACCTCAAGGCCATTGCCGACGCCATCAAGATGCACGAGTCGACGGTCAGTCGTGTCACCTCGAACAAGTACATGCTGACGCCGCGTGGGCTGTTCGAGCTCAAATACTTCTTCTCCGTCTCGATCGGCTCGGCTGACGAAGGCGGCGACAATCATTCGGCGGAATCGGTGCGCCACCGCATCCGAGCACTGATTGCGCAGGAAAGTCCCGATGAGGTGCTGTCGGACGATGACATCGTCATCAGCCTGAAGAAGGGTGGCGTCGACCTTGCCCGCCGTACGGTGGCCAAATACCGCGAGGCGATGAACATTCCCTCCTCCGTCCAAAGGCGGCGTGAGAAGCGGGCGATGGCCAAGCTAGCCCTCGTCTGAATTACTGTACAACGTCGCTGTTGCGCTGACAGGATGATGGCGTCAATCGCAGCCAGCGTGCTGCCGGCTGCGATGTGTTCTGTGCCGGAATGACGTTCGGGGTGGAACTCCTCAAACCTCACAGAACCTAGCAGGCTCCACCATTAGCGCACTACGATGTAGCGGTCCGAGCGATGATTGATGGCTAGGAAGATGTTGAGCACCACGGCGCCGAGAACGGACCAGCCGACGATATCCGGCGACACAACAAAGAAGGCGCAGATCATGACGCAAACATCGAAAACGAGCTGAACCAGCCCCGCCTGGATGCCGAAATGCTCCTGAATGTAGATGGCGAGGATGCCAACGCCGCCGAGGCTGGCGCGGTGCCTGTAAAGCGCCAGTAGTCCGTAGCCGAGCAGCAGGCCACCCATCAGCGCCCCCCAGGCCGGATGCAGGTACTGGATGAGCAGGAATTGCTGCTCCACCTCCGTGATCACCGATACCAGGCCGATCGCGATAAAGGTCTTGAAGGAGAAGGCCAGTCCAAGCCTGCGGAACGAGAGGTAGTAGAAGGGAAGATTGACGATAAAGAAGAGCAGACCGAAGGAAATACCCAGCGCATAATGCAGCAGGAATGCGACGCCCGCGGTGCCGCCGGTGAGAAGGCCTACCTGATTGAGAAAGTAGAAGCCGAGCGCCGCGACGAGCGCACCCGTCAGCAGCCCCTGAGTATCTTCGAGAAGTGTATGCTGGGAGGGGTCGGCACTGTAGAAACCCAAGCTGCGTTTCTGGCTCTGCTTCTGCTGGCTCAAATGATGTGCCTCGTTGGTCGTCCTGTGTCTGCTGCCATAAAACCTTGCCTGGCCATCAGCAACGGCCCAAGCCGCAGCCTCTCAAAAAAGCAACAAGTGAGACAGTCAGAGTGGCTTCTGCGACAGAAACAACATGCCGTAAATGCGTTGACCGCGGTCCAGACGGATGTCCGTGCGCATCACCTGGAGCACCTGCAGACCGAAACGGAGCAACAGCTTCTCGATATAGTGCTTTGCATGGGCGTAACGTAGCGACTCGCGCAGGATAAAGCCCTCTCCCTCCTCGCCCGCTTCCTCGACGGAGAACGCGAAGTGACCCCCAGGCGCCAGAAGCTCCACCACCAATGGGAAAACCGTTTCCAGTGAGCCGAGATACATCAGCACGTCGGCAGCCGTCACCAAATCGGCTCGGTGGCGGGGAAGCCCATCGACGAAAAGCCCTGCCTCGTCGGGCTGCAGGCTCAGATCCGCCTGGGCAAGATGATCGTAAACCGCCTTTTGTTCGGCCTTGGCCAGCATGTTGGCCGAGAGGTCAAAACCTTCGAGGCGATCCACGGTATCGCGAAGCTCAACGCCTAGAAGACCGGTGCCGCAGCCGAGATCCACCGCAAGTCGGAAAGGTCCTCTTGCGCTGATCAGGGCTGAAAGTTTTCCCGGCACGCTATAATCGAGCTTTTCCACCAGTGCTTCGTCGAACCGTTCGGCGTATTCATCGAACAGACTTTCGACGTAGCGGCTGGGAGGCTGCGCCGGGACTTCGACGGCTCCGAGTAGGGCAAGCTTCAGCCGGGCACCAAAGACATCCTGCGGATCAAAGCGCAGCGCCTGCCGGTAGGCATCGATCGCTCCTTCCAGGACGGCGTTCCGTTCCCGATAGTCGCCAAGCCGAAACCAGCCGGCTGCCCAGTAGGGGACGAGTTCGAGTGCCTGCTCCACAAGCTCGACTGCCGCGGCTAGATCACCTGCCTCGGCGAGCATGCGAGCGTAGTCGACGCGGCGGTCGGCAATGGCATCGCCGGACAAGAAATGGGTGGGCGGCATGAATGGTCTCGCGAGAGGTGCGGGTTTCTGACTGACGCCACAGAAAAACACAAGTTCTATTTGATTCCCGTCATCGTTCCAGCAGACTTGCGGGACCAGTGCTTGCTGATTATGTCTGCCTCGCGCAATGGAGAACTTCTAGCATGGCGGAACGAGTCAATCGGCTTCTTGGGGATACACCCGGCAGGACGCTCGTCAAACTGATCGTAGTGTCGCTGGTTGTCGGCTTTGTCATGGCGGTTTTCGGGCTTGATCCCTGGGACATCGTGTACAGCATCCGTAACTTCGTTCTCGACCTGTGGCACCAAGGGTTCCATGCGCTTGGCCGCGTCGGCGACTACCTTATCCTCGGGGCGACTATCGTCATTCCGATCTTCATCATTCTCCGGCTGATCAGCTACAGGCGCTGAGGATGAGCGAGCGGATTCTCATGCCGTCCCGCCGGGACATGCTCATCCTGTCCGGTGTCGGCCTGCTTCTTGCCTCATGCTCAACAGTTGGCGTGATCACTCCAATCCAGGGCGCCGAGGACGAGACGGCGGGCGCGCTTCCACTGGTCAACAAGGTGCGGGCCGAACGCGGTCTTTCACCGCTCAACGCACAATCGGCCGCGCGCAGTGCCGCGCAAGAGCAGGCGGTGCGGATGGCAAAGGCGGAGCAGATGACCCACCTGATCGGTCGCGGCGATGACTTCAAGTCCCGTATGAAGCGCCGCGATGTACCCTTGCCGGCGGCGGAGAACATAGCCAGCGGCCAAGGCACGGTGGAAGAGGCCGTGCAGGCGTGGATCAACTCCCAGCGCCACCTCACCAACATGCTGGGCGGGTATAACGGGCTCGGCGTTGCCGTGGCACGTTCTGCCGCATCACGCCCCTACTGGGCCATGGTGCTTTCCGCCTGATGGAACGGACGGGCGAGGCGATGCCCGAGGGACGGCCTTTCCAGGTAACCCACCGACTGGTGCTATCGATTGCGGTGCCGATGACGCTTGGGCTCCTGACCACGCCGCTCCTTGGCCTGACGGATACCGCTGCCGTGGGACGGCTTGGACAGGCAGAGGCTCTTGCCGGGCTGGCGATTGGCGCCATTCTCTTCGACCTCATCTATGGAAGCCTGAGCTTCTTTCGCACTTCCACCACCGGGCTGGCGGCTCAGGCCTATGGACGCAACGATCTGCGCGAGCAGCAGGCCGTGTTCTTTCGCGCGATCCTCAGCGCGGTTTGCCTCGGGTTGCTGATGCTTCTTCTGTCTCCGATGCTTGTCGCTTACGCACCGGCATTGATGACCTCGGACCATTCCGTCGCCAGTGTGGTCAGCAGCTATTTCGCCATTCGGGTACTTTCCAGCCCGGCCACCTTCGTGAATTATGCCGTGCTCGGCTTCGTTTTCGGCCGCGGGCAGGCCATGCTGGGGCTCCTCTTGCAGATCCTGCTGAATGGCATCAACATCGTGCTGTCGATCATCCTTGGGCTTGGCCTTGGTTGGGGCGTCGCCGGCGTGGCCTGGGGTACTGTGGCGGCAGAAGTGGTTGCAGCGCTTGCTGGCCTGGTGGTGGTGGCGCGGAGCTTCTCTTCCGCAAGCCGCCCCACGCGCGCTGAGTTACTCGACGCAGCCAAGCTCAAGCAGCTCTTCCAACTGAACGCGGACATCCTGATCCGGTCGCTGGTGCTGAACGGTGCCTTTGCGCTGATGACAAGGATAGGCTCAAGTTTCGGCGCCGTCACACTTGCGGCGAACGCCGTGCTGATGAATGTCTTCATGCTCTCGGCCTTCTTCCTCGATGGCCTAGCTGGCGCTGCGGAGCAGTTGGCGGGACGGGCGGTGGGGGCGAATTATCGGCCTTCGTTTGAGCGGGCATTGAAGCTGACTGCTGGGTGGTCGTTCGCGATGGCCACGTTGCTTGGCCTTTTCTTCATTACGTTCGGCATGCCTGTCATCGAGCTCCTGACGACGGCTGACGAGGTACGGCAGGTGGCGTTTATCCATTTGCCCTGGGCAGCTCTCACTGGACTGACTGGAGCGCTGGCATTTCAGATGGATGGCGTCTTCATCGGCGCTACCTGGTCGCGCGAGATGCGCAACATGATGCTTCTTTCCTTTGCCATCTATTGCGCAGCACTTGCGGTGCTGGTGCCGACGCTTGCCAATCATGGACTTTGGATCGCCCTCAACCTGTTCCTGCTGGTACGTGGCTTGTTATTGCTCGCGCTGGTACCGCGCAAATCGGCTCAGAGCTTCATCGCTGCCCACTGATCAAGATGAGTGTCGCGAAGGGCGCGGATTGATGCCGCGCCTTCCCTGTCCATCAGCCGCGACAGATCGCTGAGGATGCGGCCAGGCAAACCCGGTCCCTCATAAACCATGCAGGAATAGAGTTGAACAAGATCGGCGCCCGCCCGGATCTTGGTTACAACGTCCTCAGCGCTGCTGACGCCGCCAACGCCTATGATCGGGAGCGACGGGCCGACGCGCTGGCGCATCTTGGCCAGCACGGCCGTGGATAGGCGGAAGAGCGGCGCACCGGACAATCCACCCGCCTCCCCCGCCTGAACCTGGTCCATGAGGCCAGCCCGCGAGAGAGTGGTGTTGGACACGATGAGGCCATCCAGATCATGCGACAAAGCTTCGGCAGCAATGTCATCCAGGCCCTCCTCCGGCAGATCCGGTGCGATCTTCAGAAAGACCGGCAGTGGCCGGCCTACACGCCCCGTTTCTTCTGCACGCGCTGAAAGAACCGCCTCAAGCAGGGCCTTCAGGCTTTCGCGGGCCTGAAGATCGCGAAGACCTGGTGTATTGGGCGAGGAAATGTTGACGGTGAAATAGCTGGCAAGCGAGGCGAAGCGGCGAATGCCGGCAACGTAGTCGGCAACGCGGTCTTGGCTATCCTTGTTGGCGCCGATGTTGACGCCGACGATGCCAGTTGTGCCCTTGCGTGCAGCAAGCCGGGCCCAGGCTGCCTCATGCCCCTCATTGTTGAAGCCGAGACGATTGATGACAGCACGATCCGAAGTGAGGCGGAAGATACGCGGCTTCGGGTTCCCTGCCTGCGGCCGCGGCGTCAGCGTTCCGACTTCGGTGAAGCCGAAACCAAGTCGCAGCAGCCCATCCGGCACTTCCGCGTTCTTGTCATAACCGGCTGCCATGCCAAGCGGATTGGCAAAGGAGAGGCCGGCAACAATCTGAGCCAGCCGCTTGTCCGGCTTTACCGGGCATGCAGGCACAAGGCCGCTTTTCAGTGCCGCGATGGACATTGCGTGCGCAGTCTCGGGATCAAACAGAAAAAGACCCTGGCGCGCGAGATCCGAAAGCCGGCCCATCATGGCATTTCCTCCGGAAACAGGTGTAAGCCTTCAGCGCTGAGCGGAAGCGGACGCTCCCAAATTACAGCGTCCAGCGGCAAATGCGTGTAAAGATGCGGGAAGAACTCTCCCCCGCGGGATTGCTCGAATTTCAACGCCTCGCCGAGGGCGTCGCCGTCCACCGCGACCAGCGACAGATCCTCGACCCCGGCAAAGTGCAGCCGCGCCGTTTCCCGGACCTGTCTGTCCGTCGAGAAATGAATGAAGCCATCCTTGAGATCGATTGGTGCCCCTTCGAACACGCCTTTTTCCCGGGCGACCTGCCACAGACTTGTCGGAACGATCTTGTAAACGATATTCGGCATGAGCAGCTTGCGATCCGGAAACGTGCCAGGTGGAATGAACCCCCGGGTTTGCCGTAAAGCCCGGCACTTGTCCACACCAACAGGAAAAGGACGACAGGATGATGAGACCGCTTTTGCTAGCCATGACGCTTCTGCCTGGTCTCGCTTTTGCGCAGGAGGCGGAGGGAGAGCGCTTCCAGCTGGAAAGAACGGAAAACGGGTTCGTTCGACTCGACCGCCAGTCGGGAGCAATGTCCTTGTGCCGCGAGGAAAATGGCACGCTTTCTTGCAGGATGGCAGCCGACGAGCGGGCAGCCTACGAACAGGAACTGGACCTTCTCGAGAAACGTGTGACCGCGCTGGAAGAGCGCCTGAAGGAGGGGGCTCCATCGGCTGACTTCCCCGGCGAAGCGGAAATCGAGCAGGGCCTTTCCATCATGGAGCGCTTCATGCGTCGTTTCATGGCAATCATCCAGGAATTCACCAACGAGCGCGCAGAGCAGGAACCGGCTCCCAGCCGCACCTGAACCCTGCCATCTGAACCAACCAGATCACGCAGCTATTGTTTCCGGCGGCGGGGCAGCGTAGAACTGTGCCTATAGGACACGCGTCTATGCTCTTGGGAGGGAGCCTTAGAATGCACCCAATCACGATAATCATCGCAGACGACCACCCGCTTTTCCGGGGTGCTCTCATGCAAGCGGTACAGGGGCTGTCCGACGATCTCACGATCATCGAAGCCGGCGACTTTGAAGCCGCACGTGCCGCCGCCCGGAACAATCAGGAGGCTGACCTGATGCTGCTCGACCTGGCAATGCCTGGCGTCAGCGGCTTTTCCGGGTTGATGTCACTTCGTGCCGAATTTTCCGGACTTCCGATCATCATCGTATCTGCCAGCGATGACGGTGCGACAATTCGCCGATCGCTTGAACTCGGCGCTTCCGGCTTCATCTCCAAATCCTCCGGACTGGACGACATCCGGCGAGGCGTTCAAGCCGTATTGGACGGCGATCTCTGGGCACCGGAAGGCCAGGCACCGATAGCGGAAGACGATCCAAGCGTGAGCGAGCTTCTTGAACGGTTGCGAACTCTGACACCGCAGCAAAGTCGTGTGCTGACGATGCTTGGACAAGGGCTTCTCAACAAGCAGATCGCCTATGAGCTGGGTGTCTCTGAAGCGACAATAAAGGCGCATGTCTCTGCGATCCTGCTGAAGCTCAACGTCGACAGCCGCACTCAGGCCGTGATCAAGCTTAGCAAGATCAACATGCCTTTGGTCGCCTGACGTCCCTCGACGTCAGCAGGATTTTATTCCTTTTTTCTGTTTACGACTTGGTTGCTCTTGGTTATGTTCTGAAGACTGGCGCAGGCTTTGCGGCCAGCGACATACGCCTTGATCAGGCATGTCGGTTGATCGGGATCAGGTAGCCTGAGGTGCGAACGGTAAAAGTTCGGATCTTGAGCCGAGGACACTACGGCAATGCTGTCACACGACACGATCTGGCAGGCTCTGGACGCGCTGGCGGAGCGTCACAAGTTAACCGCTTCTGGCCTTGCCCGTCGGGCTGGCCTCGACCCAACTGCGTTCAACAAGTCCAAACGCCACGGGCCGGATGGAAGGCTGCGCTGGCCTTCCACTGAATCGATCGCCAAGGTTCTGGAGGCAACCGGCTCCACCGTTGATCAGTTCCTGAGCTATATCCCATCCTCTGGGTCAAAGCTTCCGGATGGGTCCTTCCCGCCACAGGCCGGCTCGATTCCTCTGCTGGGGTTCGCCCAGGCCGGAGCCGGCGGCTTCTTCGACGACGGTGGTTTCCCTGCAGGCCAAGGATGGGACGTGGTGGATTTTCCCGCCTCTCCAGACAGGAAACCTGGCGTCTACGCGTTGGAGGTTCAGGGCGACTCGATGATGCCGGCTTACCGCGATGGGGATGTGCTGATCGTTGAGCCGGGAGCGCAGGTCAGACGCGGCGACCGCGTTGTGGTGAAGACCCGCGAGGGCGAAGTCATGGCCAAGATCCTGATGCGCCAGACACCGAGGAGCATCGAGTTGCATTCGCTGAACCCGGAGCACCCCAATCGCAGCCTGGAACTCTCGGAGGTGGAATGGGTGGCGCGAATCATTTGGGCGAGCCAATAGGAATATAAGCTTTCCGTTCAGTAGAGGCTGTGTGGGAAATAGCGCAGGTAGATATCCTGCAGTCGACCGTTGCGTGACAGCGTCGCGAGCGCGTGGTCGAAGGCGGCCGCCAAGGTTGCATCCTCTGCCGGCAGCATGACCGCCAGGCCCTCACCCAGAAACTGCTCCGAGAGATACGGTCCGCCAAAAAGGGCGCAGCAGCCCTCGGAAGCTTCGCCAGCGACCCAGAACGGCAGCCTCAGCCCATCGGAAAAGACGGCATCAAGCTTGCCTTCCTTCAGCGCCACAAGCATCGCCTCCTGGTGCTCGAAGGTTACAGGGATGATCTTCGGAAAGAAGGCCGTCAGCATTCGATGATGCGCCGTGTCGCCGACAACGCCAACCGGCCGACCAGCCAGTGCTTCGGGGCTCTCCCCCGCAATCTCTTTCGTGCGAGAGCGGGCGAAACGTGCAGGAATGGTGAGATACGGGCGCGAGAACGAAAACTTCCGCCGCCGCTCATCATTGACCGCGATCCCCGCCATCACCGCCTCGCCAGAACCATTGGCCAGTGCCGCCTCCAGTTGCTCGAACGGCATAGCCTGGATCTGGCACTTTGCCTGAACATTCAGTTCGGCGCAGATTTCGCGCGCAAGGTCGATGTTGAACCCCGCCAACCGCCCAGTCTGGTCAGCGAAATTGAAGGGCGGAAAATCCACCGTTGTGAGAATGCGCAACCGAACGAGGTTTGACAGATCCGGACGCGGCAGCCGCTCTCGCGCGTCAAAAAGAACCGGAAAATCATGCTGGTCACCCCGTGCAAATCCCGTCGCGACAAAAGAGGCGAGGATGCACGCGAAAACAATCAGAACGTGAGATTTCCCCCGGGTTTTCAGGGATGAAAGCGGAAGGGGCATCCATATGATCCAGATTGGGTCGGGCAAGCGTTGACGGTGTATCAGAGTCATGCGTCTGGGGGAATATCCGCAAGCAGTCCGTCCCTCCAACGAGGGGTCGTCGGCCGAGGCCTCACCCTCAAGGCCTGCCGAGGCAGATACCTCTGAAGCTGCCGCCCTAGGGGATGAAGCACGCGCTCTGCAGTCGCTTGGCTTTTCCAAGCCGTTGATCCAGACGCTTACGGCGCGTGCCCGGCGGAACGGTACGACGACGGAGCGCGAGCTTCTGCATCACCCCGGCATTGACGAGAACGCCTACTATGGAGCAATGGCACGGCTGCTGCGACTTCCATTTGTGGAGCGGCTTGTGGGCGCTGATCTGGTGGATATCGGCTCGCTCGACACGCAGCTCTGTCGGCCAGTGACCGTACGTATCCACCACCGGCGCCAAGCGCCTCAGGTGGCGGTCGTGCCCGAAGCCAGACGGCTGGCGGATCTCGCGGCGGCGCTGATCACCAGGCCAATGCTAAGACAGGATCTGGTGGTCACGACCCCTTCGGCCATACGCAAGGCAGTGTGGGACGCGGGCGCCCAAAGGCGGGTGCGGCAGACGATTGCGGCGCTGTTTGAGGATCGGCCGCAGTTTTCAGCGCGCACGGTTCTGACCGGATCACAGGGTTTCATCGCTGGCCTGCTCGTCTCGCCCTTCCTCATTTCACTGTTCCTGGCTCCCCAACTGATCCTGCCGGTGCTCCACCCGATCCTCTCCTATCTCTATCTTGCGGGCCTGATGCTCAGGATACGCGCGCTCGTCTACCGCAAGCGGCAACAGCACCGAAAGCTTCCAGCGGTTGAAGGTCGCCTTCCATGCTACACAGTGCTTGTCGCACTCTACCGGGAGGCGGCGGTGGCGGAGCAACTGGTGCGCTGCCTGAAGCGGTTGGACTGGCCGCCTTCCCTTCTCGATATCAAGCTGGTTTGCGAGGAGGACGACATCGAAACGATCGCGGCCCTGCGGGCACAGGCGCTGCCTCGACACTTTGAAATCGTCGAGGTGCCACCGGCGCATCCGAGGACCAAGCCTAAGGCGCTGACTTATGCGCTTTCAGGGGTGCGGGGCGAGTATCTCGTTATCTATGATGCCGAAGACCGCCCGCATCCGGGGCAGCTTAAGGAGGCACATGCAAGGTTCTGCGAGCTGCCGCGCGACGTGGCATGCCTTCAGGCACCGCTCATCATTACAAATGCCAGCGCCTCCTGGCTCAGCACACTCTTTTCGCTTGAGTATTCGGCGCTGTTTCGCGGCTTGCTGCCGATGCTTGCACACTACCGCATGCCGATGCCGCTTGGCGGCACCTCCAACCATTTCCGCACCGAGGTACTGAAGGAGGTCGGCGGCTGGGACCCATTCAACGTGACGGAGGATGCGGATCTCGGACTGAGGCTCTTTCGGCTCGGCTACCGATCCGACGTGCTGCAGCGACAGACGCTTGAGGACGCTCCGGTCAAACCTGGCGTCTGGATGGGGCAGCGCACTCGCTGGTTCAAGGGCTGGGTACAGACCTGGCTGGTGATGATGCGTCGGCCGAAGCGGCTATTGCGGGAGATGGGGCTGGGGCCCTGCCTGATCTTCCACCTGATGATCGGCGGCATGCTGTTGTCGTCCCTGCTGCATCCGCTGATCTTCGTGTTTCTGGCACAGGGGGCGATCGCCATGATGGAGACGCCTGCGGACGCCATCCCCGCATCCGTTCTCTGGCTGTTCGTCGTCGACACGATCAACATATTCGGGAGCTACCTGACCTTTATTGCGCTCGGCGTGAGCTCGATGACCGAGCATGAGAAGCGTCTGCTAGGATCGCGCTGGATGGCGGTGCCGTTTTACTGGATGATGACATCCCTTGCCGCCTGGCGTGCAGTGTTCGAGCTCCGCGCGCAGCCTTTCTTCTGGAAGAAAACGCCGCATCAACCGGTGGGTTGAGGCACCTAACCTTGCTGCCCGATTTGGCGGAGGATGTACTTCCTCTTCAACCCCTGCGCTCTATGTCAGAGGGTGCAAGTCAAGCCATTCAAGGATTTCAAGATGTCGATACTCATAAGTCTGCTCGTCACCTTCCTGGTAATCGTTCTCGTTCTTTACCTGATTTCGCGCCTACCCATCGACGGCCGTGCCAAGCAGATCGCTCAGGTCATCGTGATCATCATCGGGATCATTTCGCTGCTCCGCTACCTCGCCGTTTTCTAGAGCGGACGCTACGAGTGTAGGAGACGAGAGCAGCAGCTTTTGCGGCGCTGGAGCGGGTGAAGGGAATCGAACCCTCGTCGTCAGCTTGGGAAGCTGCTGCTCTACCATTGAGCTACACCCGCGACGGTGGGCAGAGTTCGCCTTGTTCGCGGTTTCTGTCAAGCGTGAAATGCCAGCGAAGACGAAAGCGCGTCAGCCGATGCGGAAATGCTTGGACAGCTTGAGACCCTGTGCCTGGTAATTAGAGCCGAGACCGACGCCGTAGAGGGCTTCCGGCTTCTCCGCCATGTGTTCATAGACGAGCCGGCCGACAATCTGCCCATCCTCCAGGATGAACGGGACTTCATGGCTGCGCACCTCTAGCACGGCGCGGCTTCCCCGCCCGCCCGCCGCAGCATGACCGAAGCCCGGGTCAAAAAAACCGGCATAATGAACGCGAAATTCTCCCACCAACGGATCGAATGGCGTCATCTCAGCCGCATAGAGCGGTGGAACATGCACTGCTTCCCGTGACACGAGGATATAGAATTCGTCCGGGTCAAGGATGAGGTCGTTGCGGCCACGACTGTAGAGTGGCTCCCAGAAGTCGAAGATGTCGTGCTGGCCCTTCTTGTCCACATCGACCACGGCCGTGTGATGCTTGCCGCGATAGCCGATCAGGCCTTCCTTGTCTCCCGTGAGATCGATAGACAAGGCAATGCCGCCACCGCTGATATTCGGCTCGCGCGCCGCCACCAGCGTTTCGGCCTGATGCAGTTGCAGAAGTTCGGGCTCGTTCAGCATCGCGTTGCCGATGCGGAAGCGGATCTGCGATAGCCGCGAACCCTGGCGCACCACGATCGGGAAAGTCCGTGGACTGATCTCCAGATAAAGCGGCCCTGCATAACCCGTCGGGATCTTGTCGAACTCCTGCGCATAATCGGTGATGACGCGGGTGAATATGTCGAGCCGACCGGTGGAGCTCTTGGGATTGGCAGATGCCGACATTTCTGCCGGCAGGTCGAGGCTTTCCATCAGCGGCACGATGTAAACGCAGCCTGTTTCCAGCACTGCGCCTTCGGAAAGATCGATGACGTGCAACTTGAGCCTGTCGAGCTTGTCGGACACGCGGTTGTTGGGACCAGGCATGAAGCTTGCTCGAACGCGGAAAGCCTTGGCTCCCAGCCGTAGATCGAGGCTCGCTGGCTGGACCTGGTCGCTATCCAGCGCCCTCTCGGACAGGAGCCGCCCGCCTTCAAACAGTGCCGCAATGGCGCGGTCCGCCAAGATGCCTGTTGTCCTCGTCATGATCTTTGTCCCCTACGTGCCGGGACAAAACCAAATGGCAGCCATTGACGCAAGCAAAGACCGAGAGTAAGGCAGATTTATCCCGTGGTGATTTGGCCGGTCGGCTTGCAGCCACGTTAAACAAGTGGCTAAAAAGACCGGGGTGAGACCGGTCTGCTTATGCACGACCGGTTTTTTTGTGTTTGAAAGGTGCAAGCGCATGACCCAGAACTGGCGCCCCGCCACCCAGCTTGTGCATGGTGGCACGCTGCGGTCGCAATACGGCGAAACCTCGGAAGCCATCTACCTGACGCAAGGCTTCGTTTATGACACGGCCGAGGCTGCCGAAGCACGCTTCAAGGGCGAGAGCGAGGGGTTCATCTACGCGCGCTACGGCAGCCCGACGAATGACATGTTCGAGAAGCGGATGTGCATGCTGGAAGGCGCCGAGGAGGCTCGTGCCACCGCGTCCGGTATGGCGGCCGTTGCTGCAGCGATCCTGTGCCAGCTGAAAGCGGGCGACCATATCGTTGCTGCACGCGCGCTGTTCGGGTCCTGCCGCTGGGTGGTGGAAACGCTGGCACCGAAATACGGTATCGAATGCACACTGGTGGACGGGCGCTTCCTGGAAAACTGGGAAAAGGCAATCCAGAAGAACACCAAGGTCTTCTTTCTGGAAAGCCCGACGAACCCGACGCTCGAGGTCATCGACATCGCGGGTGTCGCCAAGCTCGCGAACCAGAGCGGTGCCAAGGTCGTCGTCGACAATGTGTTCGCCACGCCCCTTTTCCAGAAGCCGCTGGAACTTGGCGCCCATGTCGTCGTCTATTCGGCCACGAAGCACATTGACGGCCAGGGGCGCTGCCTTGGTGGCGTCGTTCTTTCAGACCGGGAATGGATCAACGAGCATCTGCAGGATTATTTCCGGCACACCGGGCCGGCAATGTCGCCGTTCAACGCCTGGACCCTTTTGAAGGGCGTCGAGACGCTGCCGCTACGGGTGCGCCAGCAGACGGAGAATGCCGCCATGATCGCCGACTTCCTTGCCGACCAGAAGCAGGTGGCGCGGGTCATTTATCCGGGGCGGGCAGATCATCCACAGGCAGATATCATCGCCAAGCAGATGACCGGAGGCTCGACGCTCGTATGCCTTGAACTGAAGGGCGGCAAGCAGGCGGCCTTCGCGCTGCAAAATGCGCTGGAGGTGGTGAAGATTTCCAACAATCTCGGCGACGCGAAGAGCCTCATTACCCACCCAGCAACGACGACGCACAAGAATCTGACCGATGAAGCGCGCTCAGAACTCGGCATTTCTGCCGGCACGCTGCGGCTTTCGGCAGGGATCGAGGATACTCAGGACCTGCTGGAAGACTTTGCGCGCGCTTTGGAACATGTCCCTGCGTAACGAGTAACCGGTGCGACATTAACGTTTCGGGTTAGGCTTAATATTAAAATGTCCCGAAATTGAACGGCTTCCGGCCGTGCTGGGGCTCCCGTTTCCTTGACGGGTGCCCAAAGCTGTACGATACCCAAGGCGGATCATAGAGAAGTGCCGCGTTATGTATCGGGCTCGTACCAGAGACATCGAAGTTGTCGTGGAACCGTTCTATCTGGAGGAGCAATCCTGTCCGGAGGATAGCCGCTACGTTTGGGGCTACCACATCGTCATTGCAAACCACTCAAACCTGACCGTGCGCCTGATGCATCGCTATTGGCACATCACCGATCAGAATGGGCTTGTGGACGAGGTCGAGGGGCCAGGCGTTGTGGGAGAACAGCCGCGCCTTCAGCCAGGCGACACTTACGAATACTCATCCGGCTGTCCTCTCGACACCCCCTCTGGCGTGATGTTCGGGCACTACCGGATGCAATCCGACGAAGGCGAAGTCTTCGACATCGAGATCCCCGCCTTCTCCCTTGATTCACCCGGCCTGCTTCGCGTGTTGAACTGACGTTGGTCCGGCGTCGATCCTCGGTCAGACCGGAGCAAACTCCTCCGCCTTGTATTTATAGGTCGTGGAGCAAAACTCGCAGGTAACAGCGATTTCCCCGTTCTCCTGGCTTGCTTCGATGTCGTCGGCGCTGAAGCCATCAAGCACGCTCTTGATCTTATCACGCGAGCAGTTGCACTGATCGGCAACCATCTGCGGCTGGTAGACCCGCACGCCTCTCTCGTGGAACAGGCGAAACAGCAACCGCTCGATCGGCACCTGGGGGTCCGTAAGCTCATCCGTATCGATCGTTTCGACCATCATGCGTGCTTCCGACCACGCATCGTCAGAGTTATGGTCGTGACCGTTTTCGTCTCCATCACCGCCGTGAAGATCCGGCTGGCGCATACGCTCCGGCGCATCCGGCAGGAACTGTGCGACGAGCCCGCCTGCTCGCCAGTTGTGGCGTGGCTTGCCTTCTGCATCGCGGTCAAGCAGTTCGGCAACGCCCAACCGAACCTTTGTCGGGATCTGCTCCGACTGGCGAAAATAGACGCCGGCGATCTCTTCCAGAGACGAACCGTCCAGAGGCACGATCCCTTGATAGGGCTGCATGTTGCGGCCGTGGTCAATCGTGAAGGCCAGGATGCCGCTTCCAAGAAGCTCTGGCGGCGAGGTTAGACCGGCACGTACCGCCTCCGCCAAAGCGCCCTCGTCATAGCGGGCATAGGCGCGCAGGCTGTTAGGGGTGGTAAAATCCGCCACCAGCAGGTCAACCGGCCCGTCACCCTTGGTTTGAACCGTGAACTTGCCCTCAAACTTCAATGAAGTGCCAAGCAGCGCCGTCAGTACGATTGCTTCAGCAAGCAGCCGGGCGACCGGCGCAGGATAATCGTGGCGACCGAGGATGGAGTTGAGGAGCGGGCCGAGCTGCACGGCACGACCGCGCACGTCGAGGCCCTCGACCTGAAACGGGACGACCCGATCATCACCTGCAAAGTCGAGATCTTTGAGTTCAACGGTAGCTTCCGCCATGACTTGCTCCTTCGCGCCGACTGGTCCAGCTTATACACATGCGCGGCCCGCCCAAACTGCTGCGGCACATCAACACGTCGGCGATGAGTATGAGGCGCCGCGTGTTGTCGGCGGCGCTAACGAAAGTCGTGAGATGGGGTCGGTTTTCTTTGAAATCAAGCCTCTGCCTGAACGGCGCCGAAGCACCAAGCAAGGATCGACTTCTGAGCATGGAGCCGGTTTTCCGCCTCATCGAATACCACCGACTGCGGCCCATCGATGACCTCGTCGGTGACCTCCTCACCCCTGTGAGCCGGCAGGCAGTGCATGAAGAGCGCATCCTCGCCCGCCTGCTTCATCAGCTGGGCGTTGACCTGATAGGGCTGGAAGATGTTGTGGCCGCGTGCCTTATGTTCCTGGTTCATCGAGACCCAGGTGTCCGTCACGACGCAATCGGCGCCCGAGACTGCCCGTTCGGCGTCGTGGCAGAGCATGATATCGCCGCCGTTGTTGCGCGCCCAGTTGAGGAACTTGTCGGACGGTTCCGATCCCATGGGCACTGCCATATTCATCCGGTAGCCGAAGCGCGCGGCACCCTCGACAAGGGAATGCAGCACATTATTGCCGTCACCAGTCCAGGCAATCGTCTTGCCCTTGACCGGTCCGCGATGCTCTTCGAACGTCATGATGTCTGCCATGATCTGGCAAGGATGCGTGTCGTCCGTCAGGGCGTTGATGACGGGCACCGTGGCGTGTTCGGCCATTTCCAGCATCCGGGCATGGTCAGTGGTCCGGATCATGATTGCATCGACATAGCGTGACAAGACGCGCGCCGTGTCGCCGATCGTCTCAGCGCGACCCAGCTGCATCTCCGTGCCTGACAGGAAGAGCGTTTCACCGCCGAGCTGGCGCATGCCGACGTCAAACGAGACACGGGTGCGCGTCGACGGTTTCTCGAAGATCATCGCCAGCATCTTGCCAGCCAGCGGCTTGTCCGCAGTGCCAGCCTTCGTCGCCTGCTTCCGTGTCTTGGCATCCTCGAGAATGGCCCTCAGATCCGGGGCCGAGACGGCAGAAATGTCGAGAAAATGCTTTGGTGATGCCATGTCGATCGACGAGGGCCCGAGACCCTACACTCCTTACGCGGTTTTCTTCAGGTCAGACTTGCCGAGCTTTTCGGCCGCACGCTCGATGCGGGCAAGCCCATCACGGGCCTCTTCGGCAGTGACGGTGAGCGGCGGCAGAAGCCGAATGACATTGTCGCCTGCCGGCACGGCAAGGAGGTGCTCCTCGCGCATGGCCATCAACAGGTCTGTATTGACGACCTTGGCCTTGATGCCGAGCATCAGGCCCTCGCCGCGGATCTCTTCGATCACGCCGGGGAAACGATCTTTCAGGCTTTCGAGGCCCTGGCGGAAGACGAGAGCCACGTCACGTACGTGGTCGAGGAAACCATCGGCAAGGATCACGTCGAGGACGGCGTTACCGACTGCCATGGCAAGGGGATTGCCACCATAAGTGGTGCCGTGGCTCCCGGGCTTCATCCCGCTCGCGGCGTCTTCCGTGGCAAGGGAGGCGCCCAGCGGAAATCCTCCGCCAATACCTTTGGCAACGGCCATGATGTCCGGTTCGATTCCCGCCCATTCGTGCGCGAAGAGCTTGCCAGAACGACCGACACCTGACTGCACCTCATCCAAGATCAACAGCAGCCCGTGTTGGTCACACAACTCCCGCAGGCCACGGAGCAGCTCCTTGGACACAAGCCGCAGGCCACCCTCGCCCTGGATAGGCTCGATCAGAATGCCTGCCGTTGCTTCGGTGATTGCCGCCTTGACGGCTTCCAGGTCACCGAAGGGCACCTGGTCAAACCCCTGGACCTTTGGGCCGAAGCCTTCGAGATATTTGGCCTGCCCTCCGGCAGCGATCGTCGCCAGCGTGCGACCGTGAAACGCCCCTTCGAAAGTGATAATATGGAAGCGCTCGGGATGCCCCTTGGAGTACTGGTAGCGCCGCGCCGTCTTGATCGCGGCTTCCAGAGCTTCGGCGCCAGAATTCGTGAAGAAGACGCGATCAGCAAAGGTTGCTTCTGTGAGACGGCGCGCAAGACGCTCCTGCCCTGGAACATCGTAAAGGTTGGAGAGGTGCCAGAGCTTTTCCGCTTGTTCCTTCAATGCCGCAACCAGATGCGGATGTGCGTGACCCAGGGAGTTGACCGCGATACCCGCAGCGAAATCCATGTAGCGCTCACCGTCTTCCGACGTCAGCCATACGCCCTCACCGCGTTCGAAACGAAGCGGCACCCGGTTATAGGTCTCGTACAGCGCGGGTTCAGCCATAACGGCGGGCTCCTTCGGCGATGCAGCCAATCAACGGCAGGCAAATCAAAAATGCCGCCCTGAGGGCGGCGCCGGCACTATCCCCATTTCATCGTAATCTGTCAACAAACCGGGCACGTCCGGCACCTTGTCCGGTTGTGGCAAAAATGACTCGCTGGAAAAGCAAGTTGGGGAAAACCGCAAATTCGATTCCTGACGATTCTGCCGACTCTTGCCACGGAGTCTGCCGACCAGTAGTTTGGGATCAACAACTAGACTGCATGCGGCGGAACTAGTCACCCAAAGCCTAGATATAGTGGCTGGCGCGAAATGTCATTCGCGCCAGCGGTGAGGGATTCTGCATGCCGGATTACGTTCGAAAGGCGGAGAACGGGCATGAATTGGACAGATGAGCGGGTCGAAAGACTGAAGAGACTTTGGGCCGAAGGCCTGAGTGCCAGTCAGATCGCAGCACAACTGGGTGGCGTGAGCCGCAATGCTGTGATCGGGAAGGTGCACCGGCTGAACCTGCCAGGCCGCGCTAAGGCTGGCGGAACGCCAGCCGCCGCACGCACCACCAAGCGTGTTGCCGCACCGGCACGTCCGGCGAACTATCCCGCGCGCGTTGCCACCCGTAGCGTTCCACGCACCATGGGCGCCACCGCGTTGAAGGAAGAGATGGAGCTGGATACGGTTGAAGAGGTCGCATACGTGCCATCGCGCAACGTGGTCGTGCCTATTTCCCGGAAGCTCTCGCTAACCGATCTTACCGAACGGACCTGCAAGTGGCCTGTGGGTGATCCGCTGAAGGATGATTTCCACTTCTGTGGTGTCGATGCATCGGACGCATCACCTTATTGCGGCTACCACGCCAAGCTGGCCTACCAGCCGGTGGCCGAGCGCCGCAGAGCGGCAGCAGCTCGCGCTTGACACGACAGGATGTAGAAAAACGCGGGCTCCGGCCCGCTTTTTTTGGGCTCGTCTCAGAAAGCGTTCTTCGAAGTTGTTCGATTTTGATGGGAACGGGTGGCCATTCCCTTATCGCCAGCTTGAGCACGGCGCTCTCTAAAGCTCCTGCTTGCGCTCCGCCTCAGAATCGGACGGTAAACCGGCTGCCTGCGCCAACCTCAGATGTCACGATCAGACGCGCGCGATGGCGAGTGAGGATGTGCTTCACGATCGCCAACCCGAGGCCCGTGCCTTTCTTTGAACGGCTATCGGCCACACTGACGCGATAGAACCGCTCCGTCAGCCGCGGAACGTGCTCTGAGGGGATGCCGGGGCCAAAGTCCTCGATCGTCACCTCAACCGAACCCGCATCCGCCGGCTTGAGGTAGACCTCGACCCGCTCGCCTTCCTGTCCATATTTGCATGCGTTCTCCACCAGGTTCTCAAAAACCTGCACCAGTTCATCTCGCTCGCCCGTCACCTCCACCGGCGACTCCGGAAGATGAAGATTGATCGAAACGCCGAGATCCTGAGCCAGAGGGACGAGAGAGTCCCGGACATGGGAAAGCAGCGGCACCAGATCGACCTTACCCTCCGGCGCGACATTTGCCTTCAGCTCGAGGCGCGAAAGCGAAAGCAGGTCGTCGATGAGACGGCTCATTCGTGTTGACTGGTCAAGCATGATGGAGAGAAATCTCTCATGCGCCTTCGGATCCGATCTGGCCGGTCCTTGCAGGGTCTCGATGAAGCCCCGAAGCGATGCAAGCGGCGTCCGCAGCTCATGGCTAGCGTTCGCAACGAAATCGCTGCGCATTTGATCCAGGCGGCGCAGTTCCGAAACGTCGCGGAAACAGAGCAGATAGATCTGCCCCTGCGCATCGCGATGGTGCAACCGAACAGGCGCTATGCGCACGATGTAGACCTGCTGCGAAGGGAGACGTTCCGCGTGCTCGATCTGGTTCGTTTTGCCGGTGGCAAGCGTTTCACGCACCATGTCGAGCACCGCCGGCGAGCGCAGCCGCGCCGACACATGGGCGCCAACTGGCAAGGGGCCTGTGAGGCGCTCCGACGCTTGGTTCTGGAAAATGACGTTTGCTTCGGAATCAAGCAGGAGCGCCGCTGTTTCCATGGCCTCAAGTGTCGCCGAAATGTCGGGAAGCGGATCACTCCGGGCAGGCTTTTCGGCCGCAGCAGGTAGCGCCGCAGGCTCAAGACCGCGATCGACAATCAAGGTCAAGCCCGAAAGGACGAACCAGCAAAGCGCTGCCTGCCAAACAGGAACACCGGCAAAGACGGCGAGCACACCCACGAGGGAGAGTGCAACAAGCAGGGGCCAGGCGCCCCCAAACCGCCTGTTCAACCGGCTCCCCCACTCCAAACCCATCAATGGACCACCTCCCGCCCCTCAGATTGCGGCTTTAGCCGGATTAGATGACAGATATACATCGACGCCCGGCGGAGGAATCATAATTATGATCTCTTGCCCGCTCAGCGCGTTTCATTCGGGTCTCAGTCAAAGGGGTGTCTTCAACAATGCGCAGCAAGAAGCAGGTTCGGACCGTGCACCTGGAACTGGGAGGACGCACGCGAGCTTTCGACATTGATGATCCGAAGCTGCCAGACTGGGTGAAAGAGGGAGCGCTCGCTTCTGGCGATTTTCCGTACGCTGACAAGATGAACAAGGACGAGTACGGCAAGACACTCGAGGCGTTGCAGATAGAGCTGGTCAAGCTGCAGTTCTGGCTGAACTCCAGCGGCAAGCGGATGATGGCGCTGTTCGAGGGTCGCGACGCTGCGGGCAAGGGCGGGACGATCTTTTCCATCCGAGCCTACCTCAACCCAAGGACCGCACATGTCGTGGCGCTTTCGAAGCCCAGCGAAACGGAGGCCGGCCAATGGTACTTCCAGCGCTATGTGGCGCATTTCCCGACTGCTGGAGAGATCGCTCTTTTCGACCGTTCCTGGTACAATCGCGGCGTGGTCGAGCCGGTCATGGGCTTCTGCTCACCCGAACAATGCAGCAGCTTTCTGGAGGAGGCACCGCGCCTGGAACAGATGATCGTCGATGACGGCATCTACTTTTTCAAGTTCTGGCTTAATATCGGTCAGGAGATGCAGCTGAAGCGATTCCACGACCGGCGGCACGACCCGCTAAAGATCTGGAAATTGTCGCCGATGGACGTTGCCGCACTGACCAAGTGGAATGCCTTCACCCAGGCTCGTGACCGCATGCTGGAGAAGACCCATACCCAGCACGCACCTTGGACGGTGGTCAAAGCCAACGACAAGCGGCGCGCCCGCATCAACGTCATCCGCCATCTGTTGCTGTCGATCGATTACGACGGTCGCGACCGTGCAGCGATCGGCGACATCGACCACAACATTTTGGGCAGTGGTCCGGACTTCCTCCGCTGCTGAGCCATCACTGTCCCGGCAGGACCCGAACCGCATAAAGAAGGACCTGGTTGTTGTCGCCGGCAATGCTCGTGCTCAGCAACAGACGGCCGGGGGTGTCCGAAACATTCGACTGATCGAACGAGACGCGGAAAAGCAAGTCCGCCTTTTCCTGATGTGCAGTGAACCTGTGACGGGAGCAGGTTCCCAGAGCTCCGAAGTCGCAGCTGACGGCAAATTCGACTGCCGCGTCGACATCAGATTGGACAGTCAACGCGATCGTTGATGTCTGGCCCGCAAGCTGCCGCAAGATGTCGGCAGGCACTGCCACCGCGATGTCCCCCCCCGCGCCAGCGGTGGACGTGAGGCGCAGCGCGGGCCCGCTGGCGGTATCGACCGGTTCTACCCTTGCTGAACCGGACGCCTGGACAGCGCCTGCATCGCTGCCTTCGACAACCGTGACCCATTCTTCCGAAAAACCCACCTGAGGTCCCAGACCCTGACCACGCTGCTGGTTGACAGACGCTTGATTGGCCGCCTCGATTGCCTGCTCCATCGATTGGCGAATAAAGCCGGACGAATAGGCCCACCAGACAGCAGCGCCGATCAGGGCAAAGAAAACGAGCCAGGCGGCAAGGACCGAGAGAAAGCTGCGCCGCCGCCGAGGCTTTGCAGAGCGTTCGGGACGCGCATCCAGGAGAGTGGCATCACCTCCCCGCGCGCGCTTTGCTTTCCGGCCCGCGGCTGCGGGGGCATTGACCGAAGGCATCTCTCCGTGAGCAACATCGTCTCGCTTCTCCGCTCGCAAAGATCCCAGGCCGGACGGATCGTCCGTCTGCCGCGGTTGGTCGGCTCGCACATCCTCACGCATCGCACCGCCTAGAAGGAAGGCATCAGCAGGTGCATGCTGGGGCTGCGGCGCAGGCCTTAGTGGCGGAGACGCGACAACTGGCTGAATCGGAGGTGCGGGGGTGGCGGCAAGAGTGCGACCGCGCTCTTCTCCTTCGATTTCACGGATCTTCAGCTCCAGGCGCTGCCGCTGGACGGCCACCACCTGGGCGTCGGTCACCCCCTGTTTGGCCATGCCGGATTCGAGGGCCTGACGCGCAGACTGATAAATCCGTGCACGAACATCTGGATTGCTACGGTCAGATTTCTCCAACGCGTTCCTGATGGCTGTTTCCAAACCGCTCAATGCCGTTCCTGCCTGTCTTGCCTCTTGAAGAGGTTTTCAGTTTACGTTTCGGTAATCTTTCCGCTCCCGAACTGCAAGCACTGCTATTCGTCTCCATTGCCGGGCGACGTCATTGCCGAGCGAATGGCTTCTTCCTCGCATCTTTTCGGCAGCATCCGGTTCTGGTATCAAAGTTTACGTTTGCGTAAACGTCAGTTGAGGAGGAACCATGCTGCCGCCCGTTCTGAAGGAAAAGCTCCGCCTGCCGGTGGTTGCATCACCTCTGTTCATCATCTCCCATCCGGCACTGACGCTGGCGCAATGCAAGGCCGGCGTCGTTGGCGCCTTCCCGGCTCTGAATGCCCGCCCTGAGAGCCAGCTCGACGAATGGCTGGCGATGATTACCGAAGACCTAGCGGCACATGACGCCGCTCATCCCGACCAACCGGCTGCCCCCTTCGCTGTCAATCAGATCGTGCACACCTCCAACAAGCGGTTGGAGCACGACCTTATGATGTGCGTGAAGTACAAGGTGCCGATCGTCATTTCCTCGCTTGGCGCAGTCCCAGAGGTCAACGCCGCGGTGCATTCCTATGGAGGGATCGTCCTGCACGACGTGATCAACAACCGTCATGCAAACTCGGCCATCCGCAAGGGCGCCGACGGGCTCATCGCAGTCGCCACCGGTGCCGGCGGTCATGCAGGAACGCTATCCCCCTTTGCCTTGGTCCAGGAAATCCGGGAATGGTTCGACGGGCCGCTTCTGCTGGCTGGCGCGATCGGCACGGGAGGCGGTGTTCTCGCAGCACAGGCCATGGGTGCGGACATGGCCTATGTGGGAACGCCCTTCATCGCCACCGAGGAAGCACGTGCGTCGGACGACTACAAGCAGATGATCGCGGGGTCGCAGGCAGCCGATATCGTCTACTCGAATTACTTCACCGGGATTCACGGCAACTACCTGAAGGGCTCCATCCTCGCTGCCGGAATGGATCCGGACAACCTGCCGGTCGCCGATCCGTCGAAGATGGATTTCGAGACGGCAACGAGCGGCGCGAAGGCCTGGAAAGACATCTGGGGCGCCGGCCAGGGTGTGGGTTCCGTCAAACAGGTGGTGCCAGTGGCGGAACTGGTGGATCGACTAAAGCGGGAGTATGACGAGGCTCGCGCACGCGTCTGTGCTTAAGCATCGGGCCCCCATTGGCGTCCGGAAAATTTCCACGCCTGCAAATCGCGGCTTGAAATGGGCAATCTTTGCCTGTATCAGCCGCACAC
>JAEWOP010000145.1 GCA_023399635.1 Pseudomonadota bacterium | reverse complement strand
CTCCGTTCGTCTTCGCCAGAATCGCTGCATAGGCCTGCAATTCCCGAAACACCGCCGCCGGCAGTTCAACGGTAACCTTGACGGGCTTATCATCCGGAATAGCGGAAAGCCTCAGTTTGGTCATGTCGGCTCCTTCGCGGCTCCATATGTCTGCATCACAAGATCGCGATTCACAATCACCCGGACCGGGAATCCCGGCCGGATCGTCAGCGTCGGCTGAATATTGAGCTGACGACCGACGATCTGCTGGCCAACATTGGAAGCCGTGCCTTGAGCGCTCTCCCGAATCGCCTGAGCAATCTGGCTTTCATCGTCGCTGCTGCCGATCTGGGTTCCGACACCGAGCAGGGTCGAAAGCGCGGCCGCCTTGAACAGCTGACCCCAGTGATAATCGACCTCGTCCTCGAGTCCGGAGAAGCCTTGCGGATCGGTGCCCTGCAGGCGCTCAAGCACGATGGAGGTGCCATCCGGCATAACGACGCGGTTCCAGACGAGCAGCACGCGCGACTGCCCGAAGGCGACCTGGCTGTCATACTGACCGATCAGTCGCGCGCCCTGCGGAATGAGCAGGTGCGCGCCGGTTGGGCTGTCATAGACGTTTTCCGTTACCTGCGCGGTGATCGAACCCGGCAGATCGGACTTGATGCCGGTGATGAGGGCAGCGGCAATTACCGAACCGGCCTGCAGGACATAGGGCGAGGCCTTTTCCTGGACACGATCAGGGCTGACGGTCTGCCGATCGGCGTCGGCATTGACGAAGGCAAGCTTGCGATCTTGCATGTTCTGGGCAGAGCCCGTGTCGAGCGGGGGCGTGACCTCAGGCTGCGTCAGCATAGCATTGGGGTCGGTCGTGCTCTTGCGCGTATCGAGCGCCTGATTGTTGTCGGTGCGCACGCCACGGCTGTCAGTAAACAGCTTCGCGACGCGCGCGGCTTCGATTTCAGCCAAGCGACGCTGCTCCTCCGGATCGGCGCGCGGCGTCTGGATGGTTGGGACAACGACGGGCTTGCCCTCTTCCTGTGCCTTAAGGATCGGGCGGCCGAGATCGCCGGGAAGCGCCGGCCCAAGTTTCGGAATGCCAGTATAGTCCTTCGGCAGGTTGGCGAGACCGTCGGCCGGCGTACGGTTTTCCGTGTTGTAGAGTTCATCCGGCGTCTGATTGCCACGCCGGCCGGTGTCGAGCGCGAACAACAGGGCCGCAGCGATGGCGAGGCTCGAGACTGCGCCGAGACCGATCAGCACCTTGCGCGACAGGCGGGTGACGCGCGCAGGCTCCGGCCGCAGCCGGAACTCCGCTTTAAGATCGGACGGACCTGTCATCGGCTTCTCTCCGAGAAGAACAGCGCCGTGCGATTGGCAATCCGGCGGCTGTCGGTGCGCACGATGCGCACACGGCGCTGGCTGTCCTTGTCGCCGAGCCGGAGTTCAGCCGCCGCAAACAGCCGATCGACGACATAGTAGTTCTGCCGCGCACGGTAGTTGACGAGCTCGGAATTGCCGGAGGGGCCGATGACGAAGAGCGGCGGCATCTCGCCCTGGGCGATGCCGGAGGGGAATTCGATGTAGACCTTGGAGCCGTCGTCGAAGGCGCGTAGCGGCCGCCAGGGCGGGCCATCGCCTTCGATGCGGTAGCGGAAGTTGAGCTTCGAGATATCGACGCCCGCTGCCACGGCCTGAGTTTCGATGGCGCGGGTGTTCTGGCGGCGCAACGCGATCAGTTGGTCAGCCGGGTACTGCCAGGAGACGGAGGCCATGTAGGTCTTTTCCGTCGAGCGCAGTTCGAGATGATAGGTGCGCAGGTTGGTGTTGATGACGAGATTGGTCTGGAGCTCCGATCGGGTCGGCTTGACGAGGATGTGCACCTGTTTGGCCGCGCCTGAGCCGCTTTCGGTATCGCCGATGATCCAGCGCACCGTGTCGCCGGCAGCCACAGGGCCGGAGCCGACCAGCTCTTCGCCCGGCTGGAGCGCGACGTCGGTGACCTGGCCAGGCGCGGCATAGACCTGATAGAGCGCGCCGATGGCGAAGGGATAGACCTGTACCGCGTTGATGAAGCCCTCACGGACCGGCTGCATGCGCGCCGCTTCGTTGGCCGCGGCGATCCGCGCTTTTGGATCCGAGGGTTCCGGCTTCTTCTTGCCCTCTTCGATCGGCTTCAACTGCCCGGGTAGCGGTAGCGGCTTTGCCACCTCGACCACCTTCACCGGGCCAACCGGATCGGCAAGTTTCACCGCCGGTGCGGCATCGTCATAGTCGATCTCCGGCGGGATGTATTTTTTTGCGCAGCCGGCGAGCGCCGTGGCAGCGAGCAGCATAGTTGCGAGCAGCGCGACGTGGCCGGATCGGGTCCTGTTCACGGATTTTCTGATTGCCCCGTTCATTGCGAAAGCTCCTTCGACCAGTTGATGGCGTTGACGTAGACACCGAGCGGATTGGCGCGCAGCTTGTCGGCGGTGCGCGGCTGTTCGATCACGACGGTGAGGATGGCGGTCCAGCGCTCGGTGGTGGACAGTTGTCCGTTCTCGTAGCGGCGCTCGACCCAGGCGACGCGAAAGCTCTCGGGCGAGGCGCGAATAACGGAGGAGACATCGACGGCGACCTGCACCTTGCCGACCTTGGTGAACGGGTCGTTGGCGCGGGCGTAGTCGTTGAGCGCAACTGCGCCCCGATCGGTCGTGAACTCGTAGGCGCGCAGCCAGTTCTGGCGGACGATCACAGCATCGGCCGGGATCGCGCGGACGTTTTCGATGAAGCGGGCGAGATGCCAGGCGATCTGCGGATCGGTCGGCCGATAGTCGGCGACTGCCGGCGCCACGGCTTGCGCCTCGCCGACCTTGTCGATCTGCACCACCCACGGAACGACGGTTCCGCGCGTCGATTGCCAGATCAATGCTGCGGCAAAACTACCGGCTAGCAGCAGCGAGCCGAAGGCCATCAGCCGCCAGTTTCTCGCCTGGACGCGGGCGGACCCGATCCGTTGGTCCCAGACCTGGGCGGCTCGTCTGTAGGGTGTTTCGGGTTCTGGCGTTCGGGCATAGCGCACGGAAGCGCGTTTGAACGGGTTCATCGGTGGTCATCCTGATTGAGGGAAACGGACATGGAACCGCCGCCGTGATCGCCGGACCGGACGGTGTGGGCGGCGGTGCTGACACCATGGTGGAAAGCTTGTTCGCGCTGCATGCGCTCGGCCCAGGCCGGAGGCGACGAGGATTGCGGGGTTCCGCCTGCCCTTTCGCCCGTAGCACTCGCGCCGCCCGTGCCGACGTCGTTGCCGCCACCCGTGGCCTTCCAGGCCGCCGACTGCCCTGCCCCGTAACTCGCCCGCAGCGTGTCACTGGACCGGCCGGCAGCTTCCTTTGCTTTGCTCATCGCAAAGCCGGCGCCGGCCTTGGCCATGCCGGCAAAACCTGCCGCGGCGCGTCCGGCACTGCCAGCGTAGGAGGAGGCGCTGGCGAGACCGTAGGCGGTGCTGGCGCCACCGGCGACGGCAGCCCCTCCCCGCATTGCTCCACCCACGGCGCCGGCCGCCGCACCGGTGCCGGCGCGGGCGCCGACATAGCCGGCGACACCAAGACCTGCGGCCGCAAGGCCGGTTCCGACGGCTGCGCCCGCGCCAAGCTGCGGCGCGCCGGACACCAGACCGGTCGCGATCCCCGGGCCAAAGATCGACAGGCCCATGAGCGCAAGCGCGCCGAGCACCAGCGACAAGGCCTCGGAGATCGTCGGTTGATCGGAAAAGCCAGCGGTGAATTCGCTGAAGAGACGCGAGCCGATGCCGACGATGATGGCAAGCACGAGGATTTTGACGCCGGAGGCGACGATGTTGCCGAGCACCTTCTCGGCGAGGAACGCAGTCTTGTTGAAGAAAGCGAAGGGGATCAGCACGAAGCCGGCAAGCGTGGTGAGCTTGAACTCGATCAGCGTGACGAAGATCTGGACTGCAAGGATGAAGAAGGCGAGGAGCACGATGACCCAGGCGGTCAAGAGCACGAAGATCTGCACGAAGTTCTCGAAGAAGCTGACATAGCCCATCAGATCGCCGGCGGCCTGCAGGATGGGATTGCCGGCATTGATGCCGACCTGGGCAACGCGGCCGGGCTGCAGGAGCTCGGTGCTGGAGAGCGAGGCGCCGGCCGCCTTCAGCCCGAGGCCGGAAAAGCTCTCGAAGACGATTCGGGCGAGATTGTTGAAGTTGCCGACGATGAAGGCGAAGAAGCCGATATAGAGGGTCTTTCGGACGAGCCGCTGGATGACGTCCTCGTCCGCGCCCCAGGCCCAGAAGAGACCGGCGAGCACGATGTCGATCGCGATCAGCGTCGAAGACAGGAACGCAACTTCGCTGCCGAGCAGGCCGAAGCCAGAATCGATATAGGAGGTGAAGGTCTCCAGGAAGCGATCGATGATCCCGACATTGTTCATGGCTTCACCGTGCCACCGGCACTCGATGCCGGCGCCGCCGGCCGGTCGGTGTCTGACGGTTTGAGTGCTGAGGCCCCACCTGCGCGGGGCCTCAGCGGGGAGCAGATCAGTTGGCCGCGCGGCGGCGCGACCAGATGAGGGCCAGTTCGTCGCTTTCCGTCTCGACCAGGCTTGCGTAGATCGGGGCGGCGAAGCTGGGATCGTCCAGCTTGACGGAGAGGTAGGAATTGCCCTTGTCGGACTGCTTCTTCCACGCCGCGCCGAACTCGACGGCGGCCGCGAACACGCGATAGTCCGGGCCGTTTTCGGTTTCGCCCTCGGCGGGCACGAACTTCACGGACTTGACGTTGAGGGTGAGGGTTTTGACCGAGCCGTTGAAGCCGTTTTCAACGCGGGCGAAGGTGCCGATGGTAGCCATGATACAATGTCCTTTTGCTGATCGGATCGCGCCCATCGCGATCTCGATGACGGTCGTTGGACCGGAGACGATCGGGGCGCACCCTTGGGCCGGAATGGAATGGAGGGCGGCCGACAGCCGCTATTTTGATCTCGCGATGCAAAGCTGGCCCATCAGGCCGGCGGCGGAAAAAAGCGGAGGGCGGACGTTGCGGAATTGAGATCGAGGCGGCGATTTCGCCGACGGTCTTCGGTCAGACCAGATCAATCGAGTTCGCGTTGTGCGTGATCTTGTCCATGGAAACAGGGCAACCGCATCACGGCTACCATCGGCGCTTTCACTTCCCCTTCGAAAAAGGCTTCTCGGCTCCCCCGCAACACCGGAATCAGCCTCATTCAGCGCTGTGAACATTTCGCGCCAATCTCCGAGTCTTGCTATGGACCGGACTGTTGCTGTTCTCGGCGTCACCGCGTTCAGCGCATATTGGAGGCTACTGGCACAGCCGCCACGGTCGAACCCCGGCAAGCTGGATGATCCGCGTTTGTCGTTGGACCCCGCATGAATGGCCTGGATGGGGGGCATCGCACGGCCCTTCCCGGTGCGATGCTGCGGCTCTTGTATGTGATCCCCACCGCTACCCTCTACTGACAGGGCAGACCGGCAC
>JAEWOP010000135.1 GCA_023399635.1 Pseudomonadota bacterium | reverse complement strand
CTTTACGGCCTCAAGAACTACCTCATGAAGTCCTCAATGAACTCCACCAATGCATTCGCGGCTGTGGTCAGTTGTCGTTCGGGCGAAACGCAAAGGTCAATCGCAGTTCGAACTGCCTCGCCTTCCGCGACCGGAACGGCCACCAGCGTCTTGGCTTCGATCTCGCGATGCACCGCTAGCGCCGGAAGCAGCGTCACTGCAGCACCGCGCAATACCAGCTCTTTCAGCATATCGAGGGAACTGGTGACGAAGACCGGATCCGGCGTCAGCTGCGCCCGCGCAAACGCTGCATCGATGGCTTGGCGAGCTGCGAACTCACGATCCGGCAGAGCGAGCGGCATATCGGCGAGATCAGACAATGCGATATGTTTCGCCTGCGCCAATCTATGTTCCGGATTGATGATCACATCGTAGAGGATTTCGGAGCGCAGCCGGACCTTCACACCGGATATGGTTGGCGCAAACAGCGTCACGGCGATATCCGCCTCGCCACGCGCCAGCGCTTCGATCGCCTCCCGCGCGCTGCTGATGCTCACCTCAAAGCGCAGCTTCGGATAACGCAGGCTGAATTCCGCAAGGACCGGCGCAAGAACATTGGCGACCGTCGCACCGTTCGCGTAGATGACCACCTTGCCGCCCTGCAGACCCTGGAGATCATCGATCAGCTGGTGAACATGCTCCAGCTCTCGGAGCGTTTTGCCGGCCCGGTCTGCCAGCAGTCGCCCGGCCGCCGTCAGCTTGATGCCGCGATTGCTGCGCTCAACGAGCTGCGCCCCGAAATATTCCTCCAGGTTCTCGATCTGCCGGCTGACAGCCGTTGCTGCGACGTTCAGATTTTCGGCAGCTGCTCGCATCGAGTTCGTGCGAACCAGCTCGTCAAAATAAAGAAGCGCCCGAAGGTTCATTTCGCCACGCCGATACCCAGGACCACAGCGTCAGTCACGACGAAAACCCTCGCTGGCCATCAGCAATCGGCGCGTATAGTCAGCGGAGAACTCTCGTTTTACCAGTGCCTCCACCGGCACGGTCTCGACCACCTCCCCGGTCTTCATCACCGCCAGCCGCTCGCACATATGACTGATGACTCCCAGATCGTGGCTGACCATCACGAATGTCAGGTTCCGGTCACGCCGAGCCTGCTCGAGAAGATTGAGGATCTCTGCCTGGATCGAAGCGTCCAGCGCCGAAGTCGGCTCGTCGAGAAGCATGATGGTCGGCTCGACAATCAGCGCCCGCGCGATCGCAACCCGCTGGCGCTGCCCGCCTGACAGCTGGTGCGAGTAGCGGAACCGGAATCCGAAGCCCAGTCCCACCTCATCGAGCGCACGGGCGATCCGGACATCGACATTGTCGAGGCCATGAATGATCAGCGGCTCCAGCAGCAGCCGGTCCACGGTCTGGCGTGGATGCAGCGAACCGTAAGGGTCCTGGAAGACCATCTGGACCGTCCGGAAAAATTCCTTGTCCCGCTTCCGACTATTATAGGACCGCCCGTTGACGGAAAGGCTGCCCTCCTGGAAGTCAGTGAGCCCTGTGACGGCACGCAGCAGCGTGGATTTGCCTGAGCCGGATTCCCCCACGATTCCGAAAGATTCGCCCTGCTTCACCTCAAGGCTGACGCGGTTCAGCGCGGCGAAGTCCTCGTACAGTACCAGCATGCGGTTGATAGAAAGAGCTGGGGTCACAGCGTCCACTCCGGCTTGCGTTCCAGTACCGGTAACGGATGCCGATCCCCGCCGATCTGCGGCAGGCAGTTCAAAAGACCCTGCGTGTAGGGATGCTGGGCCTTGTGCAGATTGGCGGCAGACAGTTCCTCCACCACCCGACCCGCATACATCACCAGCACCCGGTCACAGAAGGTGGAAACGAGGCGCAGATCGTGGGAGATGAAGATCAGTCCCATGCCGCGATCTGCGACCAGCTTGTCAAGAATTGCGAGAACTTCCAGCTGGACGGTCACGTCCAAGGCTGATGTCGGTTCATCGGCGATCAGAAGGTCCGGGCCGCAGACGAGCATCATGGCAATCATCGCCCGCTGCCCCATGCCGCCGGAGACCTCGTGCGGATAGAGATCGAAGACCCGTTCCGGATCATTAATCTGGACCGCTTCCAGCATCGCGAGTACCCGCGTCCGCGCCTCGCTTCTTCCAACGTGCTCGTGCGTCTTCAGTGTTTCGACGATCTGTCGGCCGATCGTCATCACGGGGTTGAGCGAATATTTCGGGTCCTGCAGGATCATGGCCAGGCGCTTGCCGCGCAGCATGCGCCTCTCCTTCGCCGGCATCGTCAGGAGATCTCCGTCGCCGAAACGCAGCGTCTTGGCCGTCACCTGCGCCTGTGTTGGCGTCAGCCCCATGATGGCGCGGCCAGTTTGCGACTTGCCGGATCCGGATTCGCCCACGATGCCGAGCCGTTCTCTACCAAGCGCGAATGAAACGCCGCGTACGGCCTCAACCATCCCTGAGCGGGTCGGGAAGCGGACGCGCAGGTTCTCGACGGTGAGAAGCGCTTTCTCGGACGCCATCATTGCCCAGCCTCCTTCGGGTCGAGCGCGTCGCGCAGGCCGTCGCCAAGAAGGTTGAAGCCGAGGCTGACGATCAGGATGGCAAAACCCGGCATGGCGGCAACCCACCACTGGTCAAGGATAAAGCGGCGGCCGGACGCAATCATCGCGCCCCATTCCGGCAGCGGTGGCTGTGCGCCAAGGCCAAGAAAGCCGAGCCCGGCTGCGGTGAGAATGATGCCGGCCATGTCCAGCGTGACGCGCACGATCAGGGACGACAGGCAGAGCGGCATGACGTGCCGGAGCACGATCCGCAAAGGCGAGGCGCCCATCAATCTCACAGCAGAAATGAATTCCGACTGTCGGAACGTCATGGTCTCCGCCCGTGCGATACGAGCATAGGGAGGCCAGGAGGTTACGGCGATGGCAAGAATCGCATTTTCGATCCCGGGACCGAGCGCCGCGACAAGCGCCAGAGCCAGAACGAGCTTGGGGAAAGCGAGAAAGATGTCGGTGACCCGCATCAGCACGGCGTCGACCCACCCGCCGGCGTAACCAGAGACCGTCCCTACGATCAGCCCGACCGGTGCGGCGATAATGGCGACGAGGACAACCACCAGGAGCGTCAGGCGCGAACCATGGATCAGCCGCGAGAGGATATCGCGGCCCTGATCGTCCGTACCAAGGAGATAGCCCTCTGCACCGGGCGGCAGAAGGCGCGCATTCCGCAGATCACCTTGCAGCGGGTTGTGCGGCGCCAGAACGTCAGCGAAGGCGGCCGTCAGCAGCAGCGCCAGGATGATCATCAGGCCAAGCAGCGCAAGCCGGTTCTCCGCGAACCGCCGCCACACAACATAGGCCCGTCCAAGCCTCGCCTGGCGCCGTGACGCAGGACGATCCGAAAGCAGCCAGTCGCGGCTGTAAGGTTTCAACGATCCGTCCGTGATGCTCATCGGCTGCGCGTCCTTGGATCGAGCGTCCGGTAAAGAAGATCGGACAAGAGATTGATGCCGACGAAGACCGCGCCGATCACCACGGTTCCACCGAGCACGGCGTTCATGTCGGCGTTCTGCAGCGAGTTGGTAATGTAGAGGCCAAGGCCCGGCCAGGAGAAGATTGTCTCCGTCAGCACGGACCCTTCCAGCAAACCGGCATAGGAAAGCGCGATCACCGTCACGAGGGGCACCGCGGCATTGCGCAGCGCATGGAACCAGATGATCCGCGCTTCCGACAAACCTTTCGCGCGGGCCGCGACGACGTATTCTTGATTAAGCTCATTCAGCATGAAGGAGCGCGTCATGCGACTGATATACGCGAGGGAGAAATAACCGAGCAACGAGCCCGGCAGGATGATGTGACGGAAGAGGTCCCAGACGACCGCCCATTCACGCTGCAGGATGGCGTCAACGAGATAGAAGCCCGAATTTGGGGTGAAGGTGTATTCATAGACGATGTCCATGCGGCCTGGATAGGCGACCCAGCCGAGCTTTGCGTAAAACAGCACCAACGCCAGCAGGCCGAGCCAGAAGATCGGAACGGAATAGCCGACGAGGCCGATCACCCGCACCACCTGGTCGGCAAGGCTGCCGCGCCTGACGGCCGCCAGGACACCGAGGGGAATGCCGAGCACCGCCCCGATGATCGTGCCGATCGTTGCCAGTTCGATGGTTGCCGGGAACACCCGAAGAATATCTGTCAGAACGGCGTTGGTGGTCAGCACCGAGGTCCCGAAGTCGCCGGAAAGCACCTGCTTCAGGTAGATGTAGAACTGCTGGTAGAGCGGCAGATCGAGCCCAAGCTCAAGTCGGATGCGCTCGACCACATGTTGTGGCGCCCGGTCGCCAACGATTGCAAGGACGGGATCGATGGGGATGACGCGACCAATGAAGAAG
>JAEWOP010000129.1 GCA_023399635.1 Pseudomonadota bacterium | reverse complement strand
GAAGAAGGGGGAAGGGGTCTTCGTTCATGTCGCGAAGGTCATCTCGGGTTCCTTGAAGACGGGGGAGCCGGTGGCGCTCGCGGTTGATCATGGCCGTCGGTCACAGCTGCGGTCCAACCATTCCGCTACCCACCTGCTGCACGAGGCGCTGCGAGAAACTCTGGGGACCCACGTGGCTCAGAAAGGCTCCCTGGTGGCGCCGGAACGACTGCGTTTCGACATCTCGCATCCAAAGCCGATGTCGAGCGAAGAACTTCGCAGCGTTGAGGAAATGGCCAACGCGATCGTCTTGCAGAACGCACCGGTGACGACGCGACTGATGAGCGTCGACGACGCGATCGCGGAAGGGGCAATGGCGCTCTTCGGCGAGAAGTATGGTGACGAGGTTCGCGTCGTATCGATGGGAACGGCGGTTGTCGGCGAGAAGGCAGGCAAGCCGTATTCCATAGAACTTTGCGGCGGTACGCATGTGAACGCGACCGGTGATATCGGTCTGGTGCGGGTTCTCGGTGAATCTGCCGTCGGCGCCGGCGTTCGTCGTATCGAAGCCGTCACTGGCGCCGCAGCGCTTGCCTACCTTGCCGAGCAAGACGACCGTGTCAAGACACTTGCATCGACGCTTAAGGTGCAACCGGCTGACGTTGTTTCGCGCGTCGAATCCTTAATGGAAGAGCGCCGCCGGCTCGAGCGGGAGCTTGCGGAAACCAAGCGTCGTCTTGCCATGGGTGGCAGCCAGAGCGGCAGCGCCGATGAATACCGCGACGTCGCTGGTATCAAGTATCTCGGCAAGGTGCTCAACGGGATCGATGCCAAGGACCTGAAGGGACTGGCCGATGAAGGCAAGTCAGGTGTCGGTTCTGGTGTTGTGACCCTTGTCGGTGTTTCCGCGGACGGGAAGGCCAGTGCCGTGGTTGCCGTCACCGAAGACCTGACCGGTCGTTTCAGCGCGGTGGATCTCGTCCGCGTAGCGTCTGCCGCACTGGGCGGCAAGGGCGGGGGTGGTCGTCCCGATATGGCTCAGGCCGGCGGTCCGGACGGAACAAACGCGCAGGCAGCCGTAGATGCGGTTGCTGCAGCCCTGAGCGCCTGAGGCGACTGGCCCGATCGGGCTTCGGAGATAATATGGGACTTGTTGGTCCAGTAGACGATCGGCTCGATCAGGAAGGCGAGGGGCAGGCACCGTCGCTTTTTGCCGATGCTCCCCAATCGGTTGGCTTCAACAAGCTCAGGAAACGGCTGCTGAGGCAAGTCCGCCAGGCGATTGACGACTTCCAGATGCTCAAGGAGCAGAAACGCTGGCTGGTCGGCGTGTCCGGAGGCAAGGATTCCTATTCTCTGCTTGCCATCCTGATGGACCTGAAATGGCGGGGCCTGCTGCCGGTGGAACTGATTGCCTGCAATCTCGACCAGGGGCAGCCGAACTTTCCGAAACATGTCCTCCCCGATTATCTTGCGTCTATCGGCGTGCCTCATCGGATCGAGTACCGCGACACCTATTCCATGGTGAAGGAGAAGGTCCCGCAAGGCGGAACCTATTGCTCGCTCTGCTCAAGGCTTCGTCGGGGCAATCTTTATCGCATTGCGCGGGAGGAAGGCTGTGATGCGCTTGTGCTTGGGCATCACCGGGAAGATATTCTCGAAACCTTCTTCATGAACTTCTTTCACGGCGGGCGGTTGGCAAGCATGCCGGCAAAGCTCCTGAACGACGAGCAAGACCTTTTTGTTCTTCGGCCGCTTTCCTATTGCGCCGAGGACGATCTGGCGCGTTTCGCCGCTGCGATGGAATTTCCGATCATCCCCTGCGATCTGTGTGGCTCTCAGGACGGGCTGCAACGGAATGCGATGAAAGCGATGCTTGCGGACATCGAGGCTCGCATGCCGGGGCGCAAGGAGGCGATGCTGCGCGCCTTGTCACACGTCAACCCGTCACATCTGCTGGATACGAAGCTGTTTGACTTCGCCGGCCTCTCGGCCAACGTCATGCCCTCGAACGAAAGCTAGAACGTATCGATGTCTTTGCCGTTGGACATAACAAAGCTTGCCGAGTGCCTGCGCCGGGCCGCAAAGGCTGAGATCCTGCCACGCTTTCGCAAGTTGAGCGCCAGCGAGATCCGTTCCAAGAGCGAGCCGACGGATCTGGTGACCGAAGCGGACGAGGCGGCAGAGCGTCTCATCCGACGTGAGATCGCGACAATCGCTCCGCATGTCCTGTTTGTCGGCGAGGAGTCTGTGGCAGCCGATCCGGGTCTGCTCACGAAGCTCGCCGACGTGGACCTGGCGGTGGTTGTCGATCCAATTGACGGCACATTCAACTTCGCATCTGGCATACCGGCCTTCGGCGTCATGGCCTCCGTTGTCTGGAAGGGCGAAACGGTTGCCGGCATCATCTACGACCCGATGGGCGACGATTGGGTGATGGCGGAGAAAGGCAGCGGTTCGTTTCTGCGGCGTCCGGACGGGGATGAGACGAAACTTGCAGTTGCGAACCCGGCGCCACTCGAGGCGATGGTCGGCATGGCCTCCACCGGTTATTTCTTTGGCGATACGCGGGCGCGCCTACTAGGCAATCTTGCCAAAGTCCGCTTCGTCGCCAGCTATCGATGCGCGGCCCACGAATACCGCACCTTCGCCAGCGGGCACGTCCATTTCGCAATGTACAACAAGCTGATGCCGTGGGATCATCTGGCGGGGTCGTTGATCGGGCAGGAGGCCGGCGGTTATGTGGCGCGGTTCGACGGATCCGCCTATCTTCCGCACCACGTCGATGGTGGGCTACTCATAGCGACCGACGAGGATAGCTGGCAGGGGCTGAGGCGGGAGCTCCTGCAGACATAAAAGGGCCTTTCGGCCCTTTTATGTTGAAGATCAGACCGGCGGGTTTTGCGTCCGGAACAGCTTTCCACGCTCTCCGATCAGAACGAAGATCAGACCGACAATGGAGACGGCAAAGAAGCCTGCCACCATCGGCAGCGCCGTGCCGTTGAAGGCCTGCCCGATCATGGCACCGATCAGAGCGCCGCCCAGTGTACCCATAAAGCCGAGCACCGAGGAGGCAGTCCCCGCCACATGGCCAAGGGGTTCCATGGCCAGGGAGTTGAAGTTCGAGCCAATCCAGCCGAACTGGAACATGGCCAGGCCGAAGAAGGCCAGGAACAGCGGGAATGGCATGGGCTGTGGTCCGAAATACTGCACGATCAGCCACAGGAAGGTGATGGCAATGAACCCGAGCAGCGAGGCGTGGGAAAGGCGGCGCATTCCGAAACGGCCGACGAAAGTCGCGTTCACGAAGGATGACACCGCCATCAGAGCGCCGATTGCCGCGAATGCCAAGGCAAACCAGGCCCCGAGCTCATAGATGCCGACATAGACCTGCTGCGCGGAATTGATGAAGCCGAACAGGGCGCCGAAGATGAACATGCTGGCGATTGCGTAGCAGAGAGCCAGACGGTTCGTCAGCACGATGCGGAAGCCTCCCAGAACCGAACGCAGGGTAAAGGGGCGGACATCTTCCGGCCTCAGCGTTTCCGGGATCCTTATGTACATCCAGACCCCGATGGCAATGGCGATGACGGCCATGAAGAGGAAGATCAGGTGCCAGTCGCCGACGAACAGGATGACCTGGCCGGTCCCTGGAGCGATCACGGGAACCACCATGAACACCATCATGATCAGCGACATGACTTCGGCCATCGCCCGGCCGCCGTAGACATCGCGGACGATCGAAATGGTGATGACGCGCATGGCCGCAGATCCGATACCCTGAATGAAGCGGAGCGCAAGCAGGCCGGCAAAAGTGGGAACTGCAACGGCGGCCAGCGAAGCTATCACGTAAACGGCAAGACCAACCAGCATCGGGCGCCGACGTCCGAACCGGTCCGAGATGGGGCCATAGGCCAATTGAGCTATCCCGAACCCGAAAAGATAGGCCGAAACGACGTATTGGCGGTGGTTCTCATCTTCCACGCCGAGTGCAGCGCCGATCTGCTGCAGTCCAGGAAGCATGATGTCAATGGCGAGCGCGTTGAGTGCCATCAGCGCCGCCATCAGCGCAATGAACTCGATTCTCCCCATCCCGCCGAGTTTTTCGGCAGGCGTTTGCGTAGGTATTGTCACGATTAAAAATCCCGAAAAAGAATAGAAGGCGCCGGGTCACGGCGCCTTCACAGAAAAAAGCTTTGGAGGAGACCTGGATTATGCGGCGCCGCGAACGCTAACGCCCTTGTCGACGAGGTGGCTTTGGAGTTCACCGGACTGGAACATCTCGCGCACGATATCGCACCCGCCGACGAACTCACCCTTGACGTAAAGCTGCGGGATGGTGGGCCAGTTGGAGTAGTCCTTGATGCCCTGGCGGATTTCCTGATCGGCCAGCACGTCGATGCCTTTGTAGTCGAGGCCGAGATAATCGAGGATCTGCACTACTTGCCCGGAGAAACCACATTGCGGGAACTGAGGGGTCCCCTTCATGAAGACGACAACGTCGTTCGTCTTGACCTCGTTGTCGATGAATTCGTTGATACCGCTCATGTCACTGTCCTTCTAGATCTGGGTTCAAGGTCCAGACTGCCGAAAGCTTAGATAGCAATGGGGGGCGGGTTTATCCAGCGCTTGGCCACCAATACGGTGATCAATTTCATTGATGAATGCGCGCCGTTCCGCATTGGGAAACGGCCAGGCGTTCAGTCCGGCGCGGAGGTTTGCAGCGCTAATGCGTGCAGAACGCCGCCCATGTTGCCCTTCAGCGCCTCGTAAACCATCTGATGCTGCTGTACGCGTGTCTTCCCGCGAAATGCTTCTGCGACGACTTCGGCAGCATAGTGATCACCGTCGCCGGCAAGATCGCGAATCGTTACCCTGGCGCCGGGTATGCCGGATTTGATCATGTCTTCAATGTCGCCGGGGTTCATGGGCATGGTGTATCTTTTCCTCTTTGTCAGTCGGTCGCGGTGCAAGACGCGCGATGTGTAGAGTGCCTCAAAGGTGTTGCCTGGTCAAAGGGTCCGGCCGTGCTCTACCTAGTCTGGCAGATGCTACGCCATGAAGGTGGGGAACCAGCTCTCGTTTGCGTTGACCAGGTCAACAACCGGAACATCGACGTGATCATCTACCAGAAGGCGATCGCCGCCAACCCGTCCGAGACGTCGGAATGGGATGCCGGCAGCCTCGGCGCTTGCTCCAACAAAATCCGCAAGGTCAGCCGGCACTGCCACGACATAGCGGGCTTGATCCTCCCCAAACATCAACGCATGCACCAACCCACGCTGGTCGGTCAGCGTAACGGAGGCTCCCCTGGTGGCTGCCATCGCCATCTCGGCGAGTGCCAGGACAAGTCCGCCGGAGGAAATGTCGTGGCAGGCTGTGACCTGCCCGCTACGAATAAGGCCACGGACAAAATCGCCGTGACGACGTTCGGCCTCCAGATCAACGATCGGAGCGGGTCCCTCTGTCGAGCCGATAACATCGCGAAGATAGATGGATGAACCAAGGTGGCTGCCGTCGGCGCCAATCATGATCAGTTCGTCGCCGTCATTCATGCCGCCGATACGCGCCATCTTCGACCAGTCGGGCAGTAATCCGACGCCTGCGATGGTGGGGGTAGGCAGAATGGCAACCCCGTTGGTCTCATTGTACAGGGACACATTTCCCGACACGATCGGGAAATCGAGCGCCTTGCAAGCCTCGCCGATACCCTGGATGGCACCAACCAACTGACCCATGATCTCCGGCTTCTCCGGATTGCCGAAGTTGAGATTGTCGGTTGCCGCAAGTGGCTCAGCACCTGTCGCGGTGATGTTGCGCCAGCATTCTGCAACAGCCTGTTTGCCGCCCTCGAACGGGTCAGCTTCGACATAGCGCGGCGTAACGTCCGAAGAGAAGGCCAGCGCTTTGGTTGGATGACCATCGACGCGAACAACCCCTGCATCACCGCCGGGGCGCTGCAGCGAGTTGCCTTGGATGATCGTGTCGTACTGCTCCCACACCCAGCGACGGCTCGACTGGTTGGGCGATCCTACCAGCTTCAGCAATGCCGTGTTGTAATCGTCCGGTTCAGCGATCTCATGCGCCGGAAGAGGGGCACGCCCCGTGCTCGCCACCCAGGGACGGTCATATTCCGGTGCCTCGTCCCCCAGTTCCTTGATAGGCAGATTGGCGACTTCTTCCCCTTGATGCAGAACGCGAAATCTTAGGTCGTCGGTGGTCTTGCCGACGATGGCGAAATCCAGCCCCCACTTCACGAAGATGGCTTTCGCCTCGTCTTCCTTGTCCGGCCTCAGTACCATGAGCATCCGCTCCTGGCTTTCAGAGAGCATCATTTCGTAGGCCGACATCCGTTCCTCGCGCACGGGAACCTTGTCGAGATCGAGTTCGATGCCGAGGTCGCCCTTGGCACCCATTTCGACGGCGGAACAGGTCAGGCCGGCCGCGCCCATGTCCTGGATGGCGATCACGGCGCCGGTCTTCATAAGCTCAAGGCAGGCCTCGAGCAGGCACTTTTCAGTGAAGGGGTCGCCGACCTGAACGGTCGGGCGCTTCTCCTCGATCGATTCATCGAATTCTGCAGACGCCATGGTGGCACCGCCGACGCCGTCTCGACCGGTCTTGGCACCCAGATAGACCACAGGTAGGCCGACACCTTTGGCTTGGGAAAGGAAGATGCCGTCGGATTTCGCAAGCCCCGCAGCGAAAGCATTGACCAGGATATTGCCGTTGTAGCGCTCATCGAACTCGACCTCGCCACCGACCGTCGGTACGCCAAATGAGTTTCCGTAGCCTCCCACTCCCGCGACAACGCCTGAAACGAGATGTTTTGTCTTCGGGTGGTCTGGGGCACCGAAGCGGAGCGCATTCATGGCTGCCATCGGTCGTGCCCCCATCGTGAAGACGTCGCGGAGGATGCCGCCCACCCCAGTTGCTGCACCTTGATAGGGCTCGATGTAGGACGGGTGGTTGTGGCTCTCCATCTTGAACACCACCACATCGCCATCGTCGATATCGACCACGCCCGCGTTTTCGCCCGGCCCCTGGATGACCCGCGGCCCGGTGGTCGGCAGGGTCTTCAGCCAACGTTTGGAGGATTTATAGGAGCAGTGCTCGTTCCACATCGCCGAGAAGATCCCAAGCTCGGTATAGCTTGGCTCACGTCCAATCAGGTCCAGTATCCGCTGATATTCCTCCGGCTTCAAACCATGCGAGGCAACAAGTTCCGGCGTGATCGCAATGCTGTTTGGAATGTTCATGATCTACTCTGACTGGAGACGAGGTCTGGCGGTTCTTTAGCCTAAGGAAGCAAAGGGCGCGACAGGAAATTTCCCCCCGCGCGTCTACGGTCCGCCGATGTCGAGACCTCAGAATGCGTAACCCAACATCACTCCCGCACGCGACAGACCTTCATTGGGGCCGTCGCACAAATTCGCATGTGAGGAGTGTTCCATGTGGGCAATTAGGCTCCAGTTCTCCGTCAGGTTCAGACCGGCAGCCATATATTCACGGAAAAGGGCGCGACACCCAAGGAACGGGCCATCGTCGTTGTCCCCAACGTCTAAATGTCCGTCATGGAACGTGCCGCCTAAGCCGAGCTCGAGGAAGAATTTTTCCGTCAGGTGCGCGGTCCAAGAGAGACCGGCGAAGACTTGGTTTGGTTTGTCGTCGGTGGCGATGGTACCGCCGATGTGGACGCGCGGCCTCAAGATCCTGTCCCACCCAAAGGCCTCGTTGTGTCCCCAAGGGTCAAACAGCACCATCCCTGTGACGAACTTGCCACTATCCTCGTTGGCCTCGTCGATCGAAGTAAGAGCGCCAAAGCGGACTTCATCGAAAACTTGGGCCTTGTCGTCGACGAAAGACGCCCGATCAAACGACCCACCTGGTACTGGGCGATCAGCCGCGTGGGAGGCTGCTGTCAAATGCAATAGTGCTAAAATGCCTGCAATGGTGATCCGAAGCATAGCCCTGCGCCTATCTCACCGGCGGAACTCGCCGACTCGCAAATGTGGCCAAAAGTAGGCAAGTACCTGCTGCTGCTGCAACACGTTAGTGCTTGGATCACGTCAGGCCAATCATGAGAGCCAGCGTGTGTAGCATTTTGACAACGATATTCGCCTAGCGGCTCAACAGCCGGAGCTCCCGGAAGACCATTTGAGGACATCCCGGCGAATGCGATCACCGGATGCGCCGGCCATCATCGGACCGAAAGCATCAAGTTTCGCAGGGTTGCCTTCGGCCTGCACGACAAGCGCGGGTCGCGATTCGGGGCTGTTGCGAGGGACGGCCAGAATTCGAGGGCGTCCGGAAAAGGAGTTCAGTTCAGGCGCCAAACGATATGCTGAGAACATCGCGTCGCCAGACTTGAACCAGCATGTATTGGCATTCAAGGCCACGCGTTCCATGGTTGGCAGGGCAGCCTGGTGGTGCGAAGGGGTGGGGGACTTTGCTGACTGGCAGGCGGACAGCAGAAGCAGGGCAGTCGCTAAAACGCTAGCGCTCCGGGCGTAAAACCAGACCATCGTGATTCCTGATTGCTGTCCGGAACTGAAGCGTTGATCGTGCCCCACGGATCAGGCTGCGATCACGTCGAGAGCGGATGCGAATATCCCACGGCCATCTTTCCCGCCGTGAGCCGCTTCGATGAGATTTTCGGGATGCGGCATCATGCCGAGAACATTGCCGCGAGCATTGATCACGCCGGCGATGTCGCTCAGCGAGCCGTTGGGATTGGTGCCCTGCGCATAGCGGAACACGATCTGACGCTTGTCTTCCATAGCGGCCAAGGTGGCATCGTCGACAAAATAGTTACCATCGTGGTGGGCCACCGGGCAGCGGATGATTTGACCTTCGCCGTAGGCGCGCGTGAAGTCGGTATCGGCATTCACGACCTCGAGCATCACCTCCTTGCAAACGAAGCGCAAGGACGTGTTGCGCATCAGGGCGCCCGGCAGCAGACCCGCCTCGACAAGGATCTGGAAGCCGTTGCACACGCCCAGGACCTTGACGCCCTGTCCTGCCTTTTCACGAATGGCCTGCATCACCGGCATCCTGGCGGCAATGGCTCCGCAGCGAAGATAGTCGCCGTAGGAGAAGCCGCCGGGAATGACGATCAAGTCGACATCGGGGATTTCGGTTTCGGTCTGCCAAACGGTCACCGGAGCTTGCCCGGAAATCTTGGTCAGAGCGTCAACCATGTCACGATCGCGGTTAAGACCGGGAAGCTGGACAACGGCGGATTTCATCAATGGCTCTCCACTTTGCTGGTGCTTCCGGACGCTTAGGCGGCTCCGGGTAGTTATCCTATGAGCGCTCGTTGTCTAACGGCGCCGTGGTAGGATGAAAAATTCCGTACGTCAGTCGATCGCTATGGCGTAGTTCTCGATGACCGTATTGGCCAGTAGCTTCTCGCACATCGCCTTAAGATCAGACTCGGCCTTCGCCCTGTCAGTTCCTTCCAGTTCCAGGTCGAAGACCTTTCCCTGACGAACATGGCCAACGCCGTCGAAGCCGAGGCTGGAAAGGGCGCCTTCGATCGCCTTCCCCTGCGGATCGAGAACGCCATTCTTCAACGTCACCGTTACCCGTGCCTTGATCACTTCAGTCCCCATCTTGTTTACTTCACCAGTACCGGGCCGGTTCCCCGGATCGGTTCGTTCTCGTTGATGATACCCAGCCGGCGGGCAACTTCGGAATAGGCTTCCACGAGGCCGCCGAGATCACGACGGAACCGGTCCTTGTCCATCTTCTCCTTGGTCTCGATATCCCACAAGCGGCAGCTGTCGGGGGAGATCTCATCCGCCAGGATGATGCGCATCATATCGCCTTCATAAAGGCGACCGCACTCAATCTTGAAATCGACCAACTGGATACCGACGCCGAGGAAAAGGCCGGATAGAAAGTCGTTGACGCGGATGGCGAGCGCCATGATGTCGTCAAGCTCTGCGGGATTGGCCCAGCCGAAGGCGGTGATGTGCTCTTCGGACACCATCGGATCGTTGAGCTGGTCGGATTTGTAGTAGAATTCGATGATCGACCGCGGAAGGACAGTTCCTTCCTCGATCCCGAGCCGCGTCGACAGCGAGCCGGCGGCGACGTTGCGCACGACGATCTCCAAGGGGATCATCTCGACTTCCTTGATCAACTGCTCTCGCATGTTGAGGCGGCGGATGAAATGCGTCGGGATGCCGATCTTGTTGAGATGCGTGAAAACGTATTCCGAAATCCGGTTGTTCAGCACACCCTTGCCATCGATGACGTCATGCTTCTTCTTGTTGAAAGCGGTGGCATCGTCTTTGAAGAACTGGATCAGTGTGCCGGGTTCTGGACCTTCATACAGGATCTTGGCCTTGCCCTCGTAAATACGGCGGCGACGGTTCATGTCAAAATGTCTCGTTGTTGGCGCCGGTGCAGCGCAGTGGATAACGGTTGTGCGGTCCCTTAAAGGAAAAGAACGGATTTCACAATGACGGCGGCTTTTCTCAGGCGATCTCTCCAATGAGATTGATGCTGCGTGGTGTGACACGCGGGGGCAACCTCAACTCCGCGTCGCGGATGTTCTCGAGGTCCGCATTCTTTAACCACGAGATGGGAAAAAAGAGGGCACCCAAGTTGTAGGAACACGCGTTCCCGGCGCTTGACATAGCGCATTGCACTTTGGCCTTTGTTTTGATTTATGATGGCATCCATTACCGATAGCGGGAGACCAGAATATGACCAGCATGAGCGATCGCGAGCGCGCTTTTGAAAATCGATATGCTCTCGACGAGGAGCAGAAGTTCAAGGCACTCGTTCGCCGCAACAAGTCGCTTGGCCGATGGGCTGCGGGTTTGCTTGGCAGGGATGCGGAGGCCTATGCCACGGAAGTGGTTGAAGCCGATTTCGAGGAAGCTGGAGACGAGGACGTCTTCCGCAAGGTACGTTCTGATTTCGACGCCGCTGGTGTCTCGGTGTCTGACGAAGAGATCCGCCAGAAGATGTTTGCTTATCTGCAGGATGCTGTGGCTGAGCTGGCGAGATAATCGGCTGAAGCTTTAACGTGAAAGGCCCGCGTCATCGGCGCGGGCCTTCTCGATTTTTGCGTCCGCTGGGTCAAGGCCGCAGCTTTGCCAGAAACCGGGCAAACACCATCGTTCCCTCAGGCCAGGGGCCAAAACCGGCTTCCGCGTTGATGTGGCCGGCTTCGCCCGCGTCGATCAAGGCCGAGCCCCAAGCGCTGGCGATATCGTCTGCGTGTTCATACGAGCCGAATGGGTCGTTTCGGCTGGCAATTGTTATCGATGGAAACGGCAATGGGTCGCGCGGATAAGGTCCGAAGCTCATCAAATGGCGCGGTCGTATAGCTGGGTTTTCCACCTCCGGCGGCGCGACGAAGAATGCGCCTGCAACCTTCTTGCGAAACAAAGGAATCGCGTGGATCGTGGACGGCACGCCCAGGGAGTGAGCGACCAAAACCACAGGATGTGTCGAGGAGTTCACCTCTTCGGCAATTTTTGCCACCCACTCCTCACGCACAGGCTTTGACCATTCCGCCTGCTCCACGCGGCGGGCGGAGGAGAGTTTTGCCTCCCACCGGGACTGCCAGTGAGCGGGGCCCGAGTTGGTGTAGCCAGGGATGATGAGGATATCGGCGTCGGATGCTTTCATACCGGCGATTTGAGAAATCAGCCGCGCGAAGTCAAGGAAGAGACGCAAGACGAAGGCATTTTTTGACTGAGGGAATGGGAGAGGCCGAGACGGTCGACGTCCCCAGTCATCGTGTCACGGCGCCCCCC
>JAEWOP010000110.1 GCA_023399635.1 Pseudomonadota bacterium | reverse complement strand
TGGCGATGGAATCGGAGTTGGGGTTCAGACCGGCATCCAGCGCATAGTTGGTGTTGATCACCGAGGCATCCGTATCGTCGAGCGAACGCGGCAGTTGGGCAGCGTCGAGCTCGGCAAACTGGATGTTCTTCGGATTTTCGGTCACGTCAACCGGGGTAGCCTTGAGGCCGGCTTCCGGATTGACCTTGATCAGCCCATGCGCCTGGAGCACCAGAAGCGCGCGACCGCCGTTGGTCGGGTCGTTCGGGATACCGACCGTTGCGCCGTCTTCCAGTTCGTCGAGGCTCTTCACCTTCTTCGAGTAGACGCCCATCGGGGTGGTGATCGTCTTCGCGACGCTCTCGATCTTGAAGCCGCGGTCGGCGATCTGGTTGTCGAGATAGGGCTGGTGCTGGAAGGAATTGGCGTTGAGGTCGCCATCGTTGAGCGCCTGGTTCGGCACGACATAGTCGGAGAACTCGACGATATCGATGTTCAGGCCCTTCTCGGCCGCGACTTCCTTGACCTTCTCCATGATCTCGGCGTGCTCGCCGACGGAAACGCCAACCTTGATGTCTTCGGCAAGGGCCGTTCCGGCGGAAAGAGCTGCTGCAAATGCAGCAAGGAGAGCTATTTTCTTCATCGTGATTACTCCTTGGGTCGGTGAGGGAACTGTTAGTTCTTGCGCGTCCGCTTGTCGAAGCGGCGGGCGAGAATGTCGCCGGCGCTCTGGATGGCCTGTACGACGACGATCAACACCACGACCACCGCCAGCATGACCTCGGGCATGAAGCGCTGGTAGCCGTAGCGGATACCAAGGTCGCCAAGACCGCCGCCGCCAACCGCGCCCACCATGGCGGAATAGCCGACGAGGCTGACGAGGGTCAGGGTAAGCGCCAGCACGATACTCGGCAGCGCTTCCGGCAGCAGCACCTTGGAGACGATCTGGATCGGCGTCGCACCCATGGCGCGGGCCGCCTCGATCAGCCCCCTGTCGACTTCGCGGATCGAGGATTCGATCAGTCGTGCGATGAATGGGATCGTCGCGATCGTCAGCGGCACGATTGCCGCCGTCGTGCCGATCGAGGTGCCGGCAATCATCCGCGTGAACGGGATGATCGCCACCACCAGAATGATGAAGGGCGTAGAACGTGTCGCATTGACGATGGCGCCGACGATCTTGTTGACGGTCGGTGCCGGGAAGAGCTCGCCGCGGTTGCTGGTCGCCAGGAACACGCCGATCGGCAGCCCGATCAGTGTCCCGACGATGCCCGAGACGAACACCATGTGCGCGGTCTGCAGAAGCGCCTTCCACAGAAGCGAGACGAGCATATCAGGCGCCATAGCCGAGCACCTCCGTGGTCAGTCCGGTCTGCTGGTAGAAGCTCCTGGCTCGCTCAAGCGTATCCGGGTCGGCAGGATAGGAAACAACCAGCGAGCCGTAGGGTTCGCCGGCAATCTCGTCGATTGCGCCGGCAAGGATGTTCACGTCAGGCCCGATCTCGGCGACCAGACGCGCCGTCAGCGGCTGGAAGGCAGTTTCCCCGAAGAAGATCAGCCGCACCAACGCCCGATCGCCGGCGGCCGGTTCGGCTTTTGGCTCCGGACGAATCCATTCGGGCAGCTTCGCGCCGATCGCCGCGGACAGAAGCGACTGCGTCGTCTCGTGCTTGGGCGTCGTGAAGATATCGAAGGTCCGGCCGTTCTCGACGATCTTGCCCTTGTCAATGACCGCGACCTGCGAGGCGATCGTCTTCACCACCTCCATTTCGTGGGTGATGAGCAGGACGGTGAGGCCGAGGTCGCGGTTGATCGTCTTGAGGAGTTCGAGGATGGACTGCGTGGTCTCGGGGTCGAGCGCCGAGGTTGCCTCGTCCGACAACAGCAGCTTCGGCTCGGTGGCAAGTGCGCGGGCAATGCCGATCCGCTGCTTCTGCCCGCCGGAAAGCTCCGCCGGATACCGGTTTGCCTTGTCGCCAAGGCCGACGAGATCGAGGAGCGGCGCAACACGGTCGCGGATCGTCTTGCGGTCCATGCCGGCAACCTCGAGCGGCAGCGCAACATTGTCGAACGCCGTCCGCGACGACAGAAGATTGAAGTGCTGGAAGATCATGCCGACCTGGCGACGTAGATCGCGCAGTCCCGTTTCCGACAGTCCACCCACTTCCACGCCATCGACGATGACGCGGCCGGAAGTAGCCTTCTCAAGCCCGTTGACGAGGCGGATGAGCGTTGACTTGCCTGCACCGGAACGGCCGATAATGCCGGTGATCGTGCCGCGGGGAACGACGAGGTCGACACCATCCAGCGCAGTGAATGCCGGCTGGTTGCCCGTCCCGCCAAAGCGCTTGGTGACCTGCTCGAAACTGACCATGGGGACGGCAGCGGCGACTTGTCCGATTTGAGCGCGGCTCATCGCGCGCCTCCGGTAGAGGCATCGCGGAACTTGTATGGGTAGATCATGGACTTCTCTTTGGTGAATGCCGCAACTGCGGAAAGACGAGCGTGCTTCGGAAGCGTCGAGCCTCACATACACATTCGGACGGTCTGGCGTCCCTCTAGCATCTTTGCATTCACCTGATCAAATCCACACGCCGGATCCTCTCGTGATCCGTTGGATGCATATGGCACCGCGCCGCCACAGATGCCGAGGCAAGAGTTTCCATCAATCACGGACAAAGAGAAATAACTATGCGGTCGCTCGGCACGTCATGACAGCCCCCGGGGTTGGCAAGCCGCGCAAGAACCGGCGTGACTCTAGTCGAGGACCGCTCGGTGGTTGCCTCGCGGAAACTCGGACGCAAGCGCCTTGTACCACTTGCCGCTCTTCTTGATGGTGCGGAGCTGCGTCTCGTAATCGACATGGACAAGGCCGAAGCGCATCTGATAGCCCTTCGCCCATTCAAAATTATCCATCAGGCTCCAGGCGAAGTAGCCGCGCAGCGGGAAACCATCCGTGATGAGATCACCACAGACCGCGAGGTGCTCGGCATAGTAGTCGAGGCGCGGCTGGTCATCCACCTCCCCGTCGGCGCCGACGCCCATGTTGTAGGCCGCGCCGTTCTCAGTGATGTACATTTCGGGAAGATCGTAGCGGCGGTAGAGGTCTTCGACGAGCAGCTTCAGCGCCGGCGAATAGATTTCCCAGCCGATATCGGTCTTCTCGTCGCTCTCCGGAGGAGCGTCCATCGTCCAGGGGAAGTCGCCGCTCCGCGCGGCATCGTCGGCCACCCGCATCGGGGTATAGTAGTTGAGCCCCCACCAGTCGAGCTTGCCGCTGATCGTCGCGAGATCGCCCTCTTCGATCTTCGGCATGCGATCCCCCAGCGCATCGAGGAGCGCCGGCGGGTACTTGCCCTTGAACACCGGCCCGAAGAAGGCGCCGTTGTGGAAATCGAAGGCGCGCTCGGCGGCGGCCTTGTCGTCGGCGCTGTCGGAACCTGCAATGACGGAATGGGCGTTCAAGACCAGCCCGACAGGCACATTGGGGCTCACCTCACGAATGGCTTCGACGCCGAGGCCATGGGCAAGATTGGTGTAGTGCATGGCGTGCAGGGCGGCTTCCATGTTGCGCTCGCCCGGCGCGTGCTCGCCGTAGAGATGGCTGAGCCACACGGAGCACCACGGCTCGTTGAAGGTCGCCACCGCATCCAGCCGGTCGCCGAGCCGGTCCATCACCACCTTGGTGTAGCGCTGGAAGGCATAGGCCGTGGAGCGGGCCGTCCAGCCGCCATCGCCCATCAGCGCCAGCGGCAGGTCCCAATGGTAGAGCGTCGCGAAGGTCTTGATCCCGCGCGCCTTGCAGCCGTCGACCAGCCGGTCGTAGAAGTCGAGGCCTTTCTCGTTCACCCGCCCGACACCCTCGGGGATGATCCGAGGCCAGGCGATGGAGAAACGGTAGGCCGAGACACCCATCTCCTTGATCAGGTCGAGGTCTTCGTCCAGCCGATGGTAGTGATCGCAGGCGACATCGCCATTTTGGCGGCCATGGACGCGGCCCGGCATGTTTGAGAAGGCATCCCAGATGGAAGGCTTGCGGCCGTCCTCCGTCGTAGCTCCTTCGATCTGGAAGGAGGCGGTGGCGACGCCGAAGGTGAAGTCGCCGGGAAAGCGGGATGCAAGGGTCTTGGGATCAGTCATGGGAGGCTCGTCGCTCAACGGACACAGGGCTGTTGGCGGCGGTTTAGTAAAGGCAGGCGCTGATGTATAGGGGCAAACTGCAACGTTGTAGAAACTTCCCGAGGCCGCTGCAGACACGGTAACGGGGGACGTCACCGTCCCCCGCCATCATTCCTAAAGCTTCACCCAGGCGCCGTTCTTCTTCGAGGAGGCCACGCAGGCTTCCACGAAGGCGACGCCTTTCACGCCGTCGTCGACGGTCGGGTAGATGACGTCCTTGTCGACCTTTGCACCGTTCTTGGCCGCGTTGATCGCGCGCGCCGCCTCCGTGTAGATGGTTGCGAAGGCTTCCAGATAGCCTTCCGGATGGCCCGAGGGGATCCGTGACACGCGACCTGCCGCGGCCCCTGCCCCGGCTCCGTTTCGGGTTATCAGCCGCTTCGGCTCGCCGAAGGGGGTAAACCACAGGTAGTTCGGGTCGGCCTGTGTCCATTCAATGCCGCCCTTGGTGCCGTAGACGCGGATCTTCAACCCGTTTTCGTGGCCCGGTGCCACCTGGCTGCACCAGAGCATGCCCTTGGCGCCGCCCTCGAAACGCAGCATGACATGCGCATTGTCATCCAGTCGCCGGCCCTCGACGAAGCTGTCGAGATCAGCCGCGAGGCTTTCCAGCGTCAGACCGGTGATGAAGGAGGCAAGGTTATAGGCGTGCGTGCCGATGTCGCCGGTCGAGCCGCCGGCACCCGACTGCGCCGGATCGGTACGCCAGACCGCCTGCTTGGCGCCGGTCTGCTCAACGGCTTCCGTCAGCCAGTCCTGCGGATACTCGACCTGGACGACACGAAGCGTGCCGAGATCGCCGTTCTGCACCATCTCCCGTGCCTGCCGCACCATCGGATAGCCGGTGTAGTTGTGGGTGAGGATGAACAGCGCATCGCTTTCATCCGCTACCTTCTTCAGCTTCTTCGCATCCGAAAGATTGGAGGTGAGCGGCTTGTCACAGATGACGTGGATGCCGCGGCGCAGGAACTCCTTGGCGGCTTCATAGTGCACGTGGTTCGGCGTCACGATGGAGACGGCCTCGATGCCGTTCTTCAGCCGCGCCTCGCGGATGGCCATCTCCTTGTAGGAGCCATAGGTGCGCGCCGGATCGAGCCCAAGATCGCGGCCCGACTGCATCGACTTTTCGGGCGTCGAGGAGAGCGCGCCCGCCACCAGCTCGAACTGGTCGTCGAGGCGCGCCGCCATGCGGTGGACGGCGCCAATGAAGGCGCCCGCGCCACCGCCCACCATGCCGAGCCGGATGCGCGGCTCGCGCGCCTGTTCGTCCTTGCCTTCGATAGCCATAGGTATCTCTCCTTACAGTCCCAGCATCCGGCGATTGGCCGCTTCGTCCGTGCCGCCGGCGGCGAAATCGTCGAAGGCCTTCTCCGTGACACGGATGATGTGGTGCTTGACGAACTCGGCGCCTTCACGCGCGCCGTCCTCGGAATTCTTCAGCGCGCATTCCCATTCCACGACGGCCCAGCCGTCGAAATCGTTGGCGGTGAGCTTGGAGAAGACGGCGCCGAAATCGACCTGGCCATCGCCCAGCGAACGGAAACGGCCGGCGCGCTGCACCCAGCCCTGGTAGCCGCCGTAGACGCCCTGCCGGCCGGTCGGATTGAACTCCGCGTCCTTGACGTGGAACATCTTGATCCG
>JAEWOP010000079.1 GCA_023399635.1 Pseudomonadota bacterium | reverse complement strand
GCCGAGCGGGAGCAGGGCATCACCATCGATGTCGCCTATCGCTATTTCGCCACCGATCGCCGTTCCTTTATCGTCGCCGACACGCCCGGCCACGAACAGTACACTCGTAACATGGCGACTGGCGCCTCTACGGCCGACCTCGCCGTCTTGCTGGTTGACGCGCGCACCGGGCTTCTGGAGCAGACGCGGCGCCATGCCACGATCGCCTCGCTGATGGGCATCCGGCAGTTCGTACTGGCGGTCAACAAGTTCGATCTCGTTGGCTATGACCGGGCCACCTTCGAGAGCATTTCGCAAGACTTCCGGGAGCTTGCGCTGTCACTGGGTGTACGACAGATCACGGCTATCCCCATGTCGGCGCTTAAGGGCGAGAACGTGGTTTATTCCGCTGGCGGTGTCATGCCTTGGTATGACGGGCCGACACTGGTCGAAACGCTGGAACTGGCGACAGTGCGGTCGACCCAGGCAGGTGGCTTCCGCCTACCGGTGCAACGGGTGTCGCGTCCCGGAGAAAGCTTCCGCGGCTATCAGGGCACGGTCGCCGGAGGCTCCGTCAAGCCGGGCGATTCCGTCGTGGTGCTGCCTTCCGGCATGATCGCCAACGTCAAGCAGATCGTCACCTTCGATCTCGTCCGTAACGCGGCAGTGGCGGGAGATGCGATCACGCTCGTTCTCGACCGGCAGGTAGACGTTTCGCGCGGCGACATGATCGTCTCGCTCGATGCGCAGCCGATGACCGGGTTGGAGTTTGAAGCCCAGATCGTGGCGCTGCAGCTCGATGGGATCGAACCCGGCAAGCGCTACTGGCTGAAGAGCGGCAGCCGCCGCCAGCGCGTTTCCGTCAAGCCCATGTCCCAGCTTGATCTTGCGACAGGCTCCTGGAGGCCGCATGGCGAGCGCCTGTCGATGAACGCGATTGGCAGGGTGCGCCTCACTTTTGACGAGCAGGCGATCTTCGACGCCTATGATCAGAACCGCTCAACCGGCGCCTTCATCCTGATTGATCCGGACAGCCACAACACGGTGGCCGGCGGCATGATCACCAGCAAGCTCACCGGCGGCGTTGGCATCCGTTATGAGGGGGAGCGTGTCGTGCTGTCGCTTCCGGCGGACCTTGCGGACCAGATCATGGCGAGCGAGATCTTCGCCAGCCGCAGGGATGAGGCAGACGTGCGTCGCATGACATCCGCTCAGGCGGCCGACCTCTTCACCAATGCCGGCAGCGACATCTAGAGGCCGTCAGGAAGCAGCCCGTCTTGTCGTCCCGCGCTCGATCAGCTCGAAGCAGAGCTCGATCGGCGCTGTCGGCGGCTGCTCCCCGTTCATCACGCGGATCAGCAGGTCGATGGCGCGATAGCCCATCTCAAACCGCGGAACCCTGACGGTGGTCAGGGCAGGATGGCTGTAGCGGGCAAAACCGAGATCGTTGTAGCCGCAGATGCCGAAGTCGGGCACCTGCAGCCCAAGACGTTGCGCTTCGAAAAGCGCTCCGAGTGCAAGATCGTCATTCTGACAGAACACGCAGTCCAGATCAGGTGCCTGTTCCTTCAGCCGCTGGAGAAGCAGGCAACCTAGTTGCACGCTGGTCGGTGCGTCCTCAGAAGCGATCAGAGAATTGTCGGCGAGCACCGCCTCCTGCATGGCGAGACAGTATCCTTCCTGCCGTCGCTCCGAACGCACGTCGCGCGTGCCTCCGATCAGCCCTATCCTGCGATAGCCGCATCTGATCAGGTGGCGAACCGCCGAGGCAGCCGCATCGCAATGATTTATGCCCACAGCCATACCGGTTCGGGTGAGGTGCAGATCAACGATCTGCACCACCGGACACGGCGCCTTTGCAAGGATCTCCAGGGTCCCGTCACGTTCCTGCAGTCCGGAAAGCAGAATGCCTGCGGGATGCTGGGACAGAAAGAGGCGGATCTGGCGGCACTCTTCCTCTGGATCATATCGTGAATTTGCATATTGGATGCGCAGGTCCGAGGTCCTGACGCGTTCCTCGATGCCACGCATGATGCCGAGATGCGCATGGCTCGTAAGGGCCGGCGCCAGCACTCCGATCACGCCACTATGCCGGCTGGCGAGCGCCCGTGCTGCAAGGTCTGGAACGTAGCCAAGCTCCTCGACGCGGGTGAGAACACGCTCCCGCAGCGCCTCCGATACCTTTTCCGGCTGTCGTAAAGCTCGCGACACCGTGATGGGGCTCACACCGAGGCTGGTTGCCACGTCGGTCAGCGTCACTCTTTCAGTTCTGCGGCGCCGCTGCGGCATGCTCTCTCCTCACGCCCCCGCGGGCCGTGAACGCTCCCCCTGCGTCACTCGGATAAGCAACTAAGGCTGTTTGGCTGGTCGACAAGGATCCTGAGGATTCTCCTCCGCTCTTCGGGGATGAAGTGCGGCATCACTTCACGGTGAGCCCTCTGGCGTTCGACCCGTTGCCGCACATCTCCTGATCAGAACTGATGAAGGAGATGAACCATGCCGCGCCTGATCCTGCCACGATTGCTCGTTGTCGGTGCTGTTTCCCTTGCCGCCGCCACTGCCGCCATAGCTCACCACGGTTTCTCCTGGGCCGAGGCCGAACAGATTGAACTCACCGGCACCATCACCGCTATATCGTTCGCGCCGCCTCATCCCTCCATGCAGGTGCAGGCGGAGGACGGCATATGGACGGTAGAGCTCAGCAACCCGGGCAAGACCCAGCGTTCGGGATTTGTCGAAGGTGTCGCCGATGTCGGGGATGCGGTAACCTTGATCGGCAATCGCTCCAAAGATCCAGAAGAATTGCGCATGAAAGCGGTGCGGGTGACCGTCGGCACGCGGACCTTCGACATCTACCCCGAGCGCATCCAGACCAATTGAGATCAAGCTCTTGGAATGGCTGGCGCCGATCTCCCAGACTGTCGTGGCGCGCTCGCTGACTGCGTCCCCGATAGTCTACCTGCTGGTGAATGCGGCGCATATCATGGGGATCGCAATCCTGTTTGGTGCCATTCTCGCGCTCGACCTTCGTTTGCTGGGTATCGGCCGTGCTTTGCCGATCGCACCGGCAGCTTTGTATCTCTCCCGCCTTTCGGCAACGGGGCTGGCGCTGGCGGTTACGACCGGTCTCTGCCTCTTCTCGGTACGACCGGTGGAGTATGCCGCCAACGCCGCCTTCCTTTCCAAGCTCGCCCTGGTGGGGCTGGGGGTGGTCAACATTCTCTTGATCCACCGCTCCAGCGGTTGGCGCCGCCTCCATGCGGGAGCCGACCCGAGCGCAACGCTCCGTCTCGGGGCAACGATCTCCATCCTGATCTGGGCTGGCGCCATTATCGCCGGCCGCTGGATCGGTTTCCTCTGAAGCCGCGACGTGACATTGCGCAGCAATGGCTGTGTGCTATGGTTTGCGACGCAAATGCAATGCATGAGGCTCGTCATGAAATCTGCCACCCTTCCATCGCTTCGCGTCGATCCAGAACTGCGCGCCGCCGCCGAAAGCGTGCTGGAAGAAGGTGAGACGCTTTCGGCCTTCGTTGAGAATTCAGTGAAGGCGCAGATCCATTACCGCAAGACGCAAGCCGAATTCATCGCCCGCGGACTTGCGTCATTGGCAGAATCCGAGAGAACGGGGATCTATTATTCGTCGGAGGAAGTGCTTGGCGAGTTGAAACAGATGCTCGACGCCAAGTTGGCAGAGAATGCTAGGAGATGACCTATAGCGTCGCTTGGTCGGCCAAAGCCCGGGAGGATCTGCGGCGACTCTACGCCTTCCTGCTCGACCGGGACGAAGAGGCCGCAGTACACGCCTTGAAGGCCCTCGAGAAATCGGTGGCATTTCTTGAGCAATTCCCCTTCAGTTGCCGAAAGGTGAGAGGCGAAGACGCTTTTCTTCGTGAACTTGTGGTGCCATTCGGCTCAAGCGGCTACGTCATCCTCTTTCGCGTTGATGACGGCGGAAAGGTAACCATCGCCGCCGTCCGGCATCAGCGCGAAGACGACTACCACTGACCTCAGCGGTCGCTGAACTCCGCCCGCGGGTTGACCCAGGGCTCCTGGTTCGAGCGGGGCAAGGGCTGTTTCCCGAGGATATGATCGGCAGCCTTTTCGCCCGTCATGATCGAGGGTCCGTTGAGGTTGCCGTAGGTGATGTGTGGGAAGATCGAGGAGTCCGCGACGCGTAGCCCATCCACACCGATGACCCGGCATTCCGGATCGACCACGGCCAAGGGATCGTCCCTGTCCCCCATCCTGCACGTGCCGCAGGGATGGTAGGCGCTCTCGAGATGCTCCCTCAAGAACGTGTCGATCTGGTCGTCTGTCTGCACCTGCTCTCCCGGCTGGATCTCAGGGCCGCGATAGGGATCAAAAGCCGTCTGGCTGAAGATCTCGCGGGTCAGCCGCACGCAGTGGCGGAACTTTTCCCAGTCCTCCGGGTGGCTCATGTAGTTGAAGCGGATAACTGGATCTGCCTTCGGATCGGGCGACCGCAGCGTCACGCTGCCGCGTGACTTCGAGAGGTTGTAGCCGACATGCACCTGGAAACCGTGACTTCTGGCCGCCGCCTTGCCATCGTAGGAGATCGCTACGGGAAGGAAGTGGTACTGGATGTCCGGCTGCTTCAGCCCAGCTGCTGAGCGGATGAAGGCGCAGGCCTCGAACTGATTGGATGCCCCAAGCCCACCCTTGGTGAGCAGCCATTGCGCACCGGCGACCCCTTGCCAGAACCAGGGCAGCCAGGAGTAAAGCGAGACGGGCTTCCTGGAGACTTGCTGGAAGTAGAATTCCATATGGTCCTGCAGGTTTGCGCCAACCCCCGGCCGGTCGAGCTTCACCTCGATCCCCATCTCCTTCAGATGGGCCGCTGGCCCGATGCCGGAATGCATGAGGAGCTTTGGAGAGTTAAAGGAGGAGGCCGCGACGATCACCTCGCGGTTCGCCCGGACGATTTCCGTCTGCCCCCCGCGCTCAACCTCCACACCGATCGCGCGACCGTTCTCGATGACGATCTTGTTTGCCAGGCCATGCACCAGTTCCACATTGCCGCGCTTGAGCGCCGGCCGCAGATAGGCGTTCGCGGCAGACCAGCGGCGACCCATGTGGATCGTCTGCTCCATCAGGCCGAAGCCTTCCTGCTTGGAGCCGTTATAGTCGTCGGTCAGTTCGAAGCCTGCCTGCTTGCCGGCCTCGATGAAGGCGTGGAAGAGCGGGTTCACGAAGGGCCCGCGGCGAACATGCAGCGGGCCGTCCTTGCCGCGCCAGCCTTCCTCGCCGCCGTGGGAATGTTCCATGCGCTTGAAGTAGGGCAGCACATCCGCATAGGCCCAGCCGCGCGCGCCGAGCTCCTCCCAGCGGTTGTAGTC
>JAEWOP010000028.1 GCA_023399635.1 Pseudomonadota bacterium | reverse complement strand
AGTTCCAGGGCCAGCTTTCCAACGGCAAACGTCCGGACTGCCTGATCCGGATGCCGAACGGTGCCCCCCCGCTGGTGATTGACGCAAAGTTTCCCCTCGAAGCCTGGAACGCATTCCGGGACGTTGCCGCCCCGGAGGCACGCAAGGCCGCGGCGGCGCAGTTCCGACGGGACCTCGAGGTCCACATCCGCGACATCTCGGATAAGTACCTGATCAATGGCGAGACGCAGGAGATTGCCTTCCTGTTCGTGCCTTCGGAGTCAATCTTCGCCGAGATCCACGAGCACTTCGACGCAGTCGTGCAGAAGGCGCAACGATCGCGCGTGGTCATCGTCTCCCCGTCGCTGCTGATGCTGTCGATCCAGGTCATCCAGGCGGTGCTCAAGGACCAGCGGATGCGCGAACAGGCGCATCTCATCCAGGGTGAAGTCGCCATCCTGATGGAGGATCTCGGACGGCTGGATGACCGGACCCGCAAGCTGCAGGGGCATTTCCTTGCCGCACAGCGCGACGTGGAGCAGATCCTGATATCGTCCGAGAAGCTGACCCGGCGCGGCGCCAAGATCAGTGCACTGGAGCTTGAGCACGCAGGCGATACATCACGGGAGCCGCAGTCCGAGCCGGGGCCGTCGCATGCCGTGGAGAGCCGTACCGGCCTTCTCAAGCTGCGGGTGGTTGACGAAGAGTGAGCGCCTCGGGCAGTGTCGCCCGACTTTGGGCGACGCAGAGAGACCACAGCATGATCACCGTCCTCGGCTCCATCAATATGGACCTTATTGCCAGCACTCCCCGCCTTCCGGAGCCGGGTGAAACGGTTGCCGGTACCGGCTTCTCGACTGCGGCCGGCGGCAAGGGCGCCAACCAGGCACTGGCAGCCCGACGGGCAGGCAGCATGGTACGTATGGCCGGGGCTGCCGGCCGCGATGAATTCGCCGACCCCGCCCTTGCGCTGCTTTCCGATGCTGGCGTGGACCTATCCGCCGTCAACCGGGTTGACGGCCCGACCGGCACAGCGCTGATCCTGGTCGGCGGCGATGGCGAAAACATGATTGCCGTGGTGCCGGGAGCCAACGGAACGGTGACCGCAGGTCAAGCAGAGGAAGCGGTGGCCGCCATGGCTGCGGGCGATGTGCTGATGCTTCAACTGGAGATCCCAAGCTTAGCGGTCGAGGCCGCCCTGCAGGCAGCCAAGGTCAAGGGGGTAACATCGGTTCTCAATACTGCGCCGATCACTGGCGACGCTGTACGCCTGGCCGAGCTCGCAGACATCGTCATCGCCAACGAGACCGAGTTCGAACTCCTGATCGAGCGATCGGAGCTGACGCCGCAGGAGCGGCTGGAGGCCCTGCAGCAAGTTCATGCGCAGACCGGCCAGACCTTCATCATTACCCTTGGGGCCGATGGCGTGATTGCAGCGCGCGATGGAAAGCTACATCAGGTCCAAGGACTGGCAATCAATCCCGTTGACACTGTCGGTGCAGGCGACACGTTCTGCGGCTATCTGGCAGCGGGAATTGACAACGGACTGCCGTTCGAGGAAGCCCTGCGGCGCGCAGCCGTGGCGGGATCGCTGGCGTGCCTGAAGCATGGCGCCCAGCCCTCCATTCCAACGGCAGCCGAGGTTGCGGGCCAGCTGTAGCGCTGGCCTCCCCTTTCAGAGGCGAGCTACCCGTTCTGTCAGCAGGTCGTAGAAGCCATCGGCGTCGACATTTCGCAGAACCGTTGCATTCGGTTCGCGGCTTGAAACGCGCCACCAGTCGACCACAGTCATTCCCACCGTCAGCTCCGACTGGGTCTCAATCTCGACATTGCAGTGGCGCCCGGAGAAAAGCTCTGGCTTCAGCAGGTAGGCGATCACCGTCGGGTCGTGCAGCGGGCCACCGTCGGAACCATATTTTTCCTCATCGAAGCGCTCAAAAAACGCTAGCCAATCGACAAGAACCTGCGCTGGCCGCGTTCCCAGCGCGGCGATCTTCGCCACGCGTTCTTTCGTCGTCAGCAGTTGGTGCGTCACGTCGAGCGGGATCATGACAATTGGCATGCCCGAGGCAAACACCGTCGCTGCGGCTTCCGGGTCCACATAGATGTTGAATTCCGCCGCTGGCGTGATGTTGCCGCCCTCGAAGAAACCGCCGCCCATCATCACCAGTTCGCGGACACGCCCAGCGATTGCCGGTTCCTTCTGCAAAGCAAGCGCGACGTTCGTCAGAGCGCCAAGCGTGCACAGCGTTACAGTGCCCGAGGGCTCGCGCATGAGCGTCTCGACGATGAAGTCCACGGCATGCTGAGACTGCACTGCCATGGTCGGCTCTGGCAGCTCCGCACCGTCCAGGCCCGTGCGCCCATGAACGTGCTCCGCGGTCACCAACTGACGCGACAGCGGGTGCGCCGCACCTTCGTACACCTTCGCATCCGTGCGTCCGCAAAGCTCGCATACGATCCGGATATTGCGGCTGGTCAGCGAAAGAGGAACGTTTCCGGCAACGGCGCAGAGACCCAGCACGTCAAGCTCATCAGGGCTTGCGAATGCCAGCATGATGGCCGCTGCGTCGTCCTGCCCCGGGTCCGTGTCGATGATGATCTTTCTGCGCTCTGCCATGTCACCTTCCACAATCGATTGAGCGGTTTAGCTACACGGGAGCTCCAGTCGAGGCAATGGCCGGTGTGACGCCGGTCATAGCTTGCGCTGACAGCCACCTGCTCCCATATTCGTGACAGAGGCGGCGCCATCTACGGGCCGCGTCTTGGTCGCTTTCAAAAGGACTGCAGATGAACCGCATTACTCCGTTCGCGAGCCCGCTGCTCCTCGGGTTCGACGCCATGGAAAAGACCCTGGAGCGGCTTGCCAAGTCGAATGACGGCTACCCGCCCTACAATATCGAGCGTCTCCCGGCGAATAGCACCGGTGACCCCGAGCGGCTGCGCATAACCGTCGCAGTGGCCGGTTTTTCAGAGCATGAGCTGGAGGTTACTGTTGAAGAGAACCAGTTGCTCATCCGCGGCAAGCAAGCCGAACAGCCAGACCGGGAGTTCCTTTACCGAGGCATCGCAGCGCGGCAGTTCCAGCGGATTTTCGTTCTTGCTGACGGCATGCAAGTGGCTGGAGCAACGTTGAGAAACGGCTTGCTGTCGGTCGATCTCGTACGCCCGGAGCCGGCGCGTATGGTGCGAAAAATTAACATTTCCGTCTCAGAGTAAGAGCCAACGACATCATCGTCGTGATGCTCCTCAATGCCGGAGGCTGGAATGCTCCTCAAAGAAGCGAACACGCAGTTGACCGTCTCCGAACTTGCCCATCTGGGTGCCGGAGAAGTCGGCTACATTCGCAAGATTCGCTCCGAAGACGTCTCTCGTTGCTTCCCCGAAGCACCTGATATGGATCCAAATCTGGATCTGTGGGCTTTGTTCGGAGCCGACGGAACACCGATCCTCCTGACCGACAACCGCTCCAGCACCTTCTTCAAGGCCGCGGAAGACGACCTCAAGACGGTCAGCCTACACTAAAATTCATACTTTGCGGAACGTGAGGTAGGCGGAAGAACGCCCCTCGCGGCGGGCCTTGGCTTCGTATCGCGTGCCGGGCCAGCCCTTGAACGGTGTTAGCCAATCTGACGCCTCTCTTGCAAGCCACTCAAAGCCGCCATGATCGCGGCAGTGGATCAGCGTCCAGTTGACATAGGTATCGATGTCCGAGGCGAACAAGAAATGTCCGCCCGGTTTCAGCACGCGGTGGAAACGCTCCAGGTTGACCTGTGAGACGAACCGGCGCTTCCAGTGCTTCCGCTTCGGCCAAGGATCCGGGTAAAGCAAATCGATGCGATCGACCGATGCCTCAGGGAGCCAGTCAAGCACCTGTGTCGCGTCGTCGTCATAGAGGCGAATGTTCTGCAGTCCGAGCTCGCTCACCCGCCCCACAAGCTTTGCCATCGAGTTGACGAAGGGCTCGACGCCGATGAAGCCTACCTCAGGGCTCTCCTGAGCGCGGTGCAGCAGATGTTCGCCGCCGCCGAAGCCAATTTCCAGCCGCACCTCATTGACCGCGACCGGAAACAGCTCCGCCAGGTTTGCCGGCGCGTGGGTCGCTAGGTCCAACTTCAGCGTGGGAAGAACAGTGGCCAGACCTTCGGCCTGCCGCTCCCGCAGCGGCTTTCCTTTGCGGCGACCGAAGAAGGCTTCGGTGGAGCGGCTTGGGTGCTGCTGATCGGTCATTGGCAGGGTCTTTCGGTAACAGGAAAAGCGGGCGCTTTGACAGCCACCCGCTTTACAGTTTTCTCAAAGCCTCCGTAAAGGCCAATCAGGCAGCCTTCAATGCTTCCTTCAGCGGCTTTACCAGATCAATCTTCTCCCAGGAGAAGGAGCCATCGCGCCCAGGCTTCCGGCCGAAATGGCCATATGCAGCGGTCTTGGCATAGATCGGCTTGTTCAGATCAAGGTGTCGGCGGATGCCGGACGGCGAAAGATCCATCACGCTTCGGATCGCGGCCTCCACCTGCTCTTCCGTCGCGCCCTTGCCTGTACCATGCAGGTCCACGTAGATCGACACTGGCTGAGCGATTCCGATCGCATAGGCGATCTGGATGGTGCAACGGTCGGCAAGGCCGGCCGCCACGACATTCTTCGCAAGATATCGCGCCGCATAGGCGGCCGACCGATCCACCTTGGTGGTATCCTTGCCGGAGAAGGCACCGCCGCCATGCGGAGCAGCACCGCCATAGGTGTCGACGATGATCTTGCGCCCCGTCAGACCGGCATCGCCATCCGGACCGCCGATCACGAACTTCCCGGTGGGGTTGATGTACCACTTGCAATCGTCTGCGATCGGCAGGTCACCGAGCGCTTCCTTGATATATGGCTCCACAACGGCGCGAACTTTCCCAGAATCCCAGCTTTCATCCAAGTGCTGGGTCGACAGGACGATCGAGTCAACGGAGGCCGGCTTACCGTCTTCGTAGCGGACAGTAACCTGGCTCTTCGCGTCAGGACCCAACTTGCCAGCATCGCCATCGCCCTTCTTCCGCGCGGCCGCTAGCAGTTGCAGGATCTTATGCGAATAATAGATAGGCGCCGGCATGAGATCGGGGGTTTCCGTGCAGGCATAGCCGAACATGATGCCTTGGTCGCCCGCCCCCTCGTGACCTTGCTTGTCGGCAGCGCTGTCGACGCCCTGCGCGATGTCTGCGGACTGGGAATGCAGCAATACGTCAATCTTCGCGGTCTTCCAGTGGAAGCCGTCTTGCGCGTAACCGATATCCCGGATCGCCTTGCGCGCAGCCGATTTGAACTTGGACGGGTTAATGACGTCTTTGCCGTCCTTGTCCTTCTTCATCAGGCTGGCAGGGAGGCGCACCTCACCGGCGATCACCACCCGGTTGGTCGTGGCAAGGGTTTCACAGGCGATGCGAACGGACCACGGATCTACCCCTGTCTTTCCCGCCTCGCGGTAGACCAAATCAACGATTTCGTCGGAGATACGGTCGCAGACCTTGTCGGGATGACCTTCGGCAACGGACTCGCTGGTAAAAAGAAAATTCTCGCGCATTCCGGGATTCCCCTCAAAGAAGTAACAGCCAATCTGTTAGTGGCTCACCCAGCCAAACACAAGCACATAAATATATCTTTATATCTCAAATCGGCGAAGGTTTTCGAAGCTACAAAAAAAGCGGCTCGGGAGCCGCTTCATCAGGATCAGGTGCCTGGGGGAATTATTCGCTGTCCGTGTCCGCCGCGAGCGTCTTTACGAGATCGACGATACGCCGCCGCACCTTCGGATCAGCGATTTTCACGAAAGCGCGGTTCAGCTGCAGCCCCTCGGAAGAAGACAGGAAGTCCACCACATAATTCGAGCTCGATGCCTCCTCCATACCGCCGGGTGCCGCCGAGTGATCGCCGGGTGCATCTTCGAAGAAGAAGGAGACAGGCACATTGAGGATGCTGGAGATATTCTGAAGGCGGCTCGCGCCCACTCGATTGGTGCCCTTCTCATATTTTTGGATCTGCTGGAACGTGATGCCGAGGCTCTCTCCCAGCTTCTCCTGGCTCATTCCCAACATGGTGCGGCGAAGTCGAATCCGGCTTCCCACGTGGATGTCGATCGGGTTCGGCTTCTTCTTATTCTCAATCATCACGATGTCCTGACAAGTTGGTGTTCGATGAACCCGGCTGCCGATGATGCCCAAGCTTTCATGGCTAATCCGTGGCTGAGCGGACAGCGCGATCTTGGATCCTCATGAGTTCCACTATGCGATTCGAGGGGTTTTTGGTCAATTCTTGCTCGATCTAAAACCCATGCGTGCAACAGACGCCGTCAAGAAGAGCACAATCAGGATAAGCCAGGCGTGCTGATTTCGAGCAGAATTGTCCCAGGTGCGAACAGGCGACACGTTCAATGGTGCGTCGACGATGCCTTTCCTGTTGAAGGCGAGCCCACTGACGACACGTCCCAAGGGATCGACAACCGCTGATATCCCGCTGTTGGCATCCCGGATCAGAGGAAGACCATTCTCGACGGCGCGAATGCGCGCCTGTTGGAAATGCTGGTACGGTCCGGGCGTGTCGCCGAACCATGCATCGTTGGTGATGTTCAAGATGGCGGTTGCGCGCCGAATGTCTTCGCCTAATTCGTCTGGAAAGATCGCTTCGTAGCAAATCAGGGGATAAAGGACCACTCCGTTCGGCAATGTCAGCAGAGACCGAGCGGCCGCCGCTGAAAAGCCACCTGGCAAAGCCACAAGATTATCGATGCCCCAATCGCGAAGCCACGCTTCGAAAGGCACGTATTCACCGAACGGCGTCAGGTGCACCTTATCTGATGCACCTAGAATCTGGCCGCTCGAGTCAATCATGTAGACGGAATTGTAGAAACGAGGCGGGCTGCCCGCCGCCGCATATTCCACGCGCACGGCTCCGGCAACCAGGATCTGACCGTCCTGCAGGACATCGGCGATGCGCGCAAGCGCATCCTTGTTCTCCGTCAGAATGAAGGGCACGGACGTCTCAGGCCACACAATGATGTCCGGGCGCCCGCCGTCCATCTGCGGAGGCAGGGCGGACAGAGCAAGATGCTCCTCGAAGATTTGGGTGCGATCACCGTTTTCCAGCTTACGCGCCTGGTCTACAACAGGCTGCACGAGGCGAACCACCGGCGCATCTGGGGCCGAGGCAACGTCAATCGCGTAAAGTCGGTAGGCGCCGTAGCCGAGGTGAGTGATGAGAAGGCACACACCGGCAACGAGTCCGATGTTAAGACCTCTTCGGGTGCCAAACAGTGCGGGCAGGGAGAACACAAAGACAGCGAGCGCCGAAACGCCGACGATACCGACCACCGCTGCAGACTGCATCATGACTGGTATGGGCATAGCCCCGTAGCCGATTGCATTCCAGGGAAAGCCGGTTGCTACGAAACTACGAAGCCATTCTGCCAGCCCGAAGCCAAAGGCAAGTGCTGCCAATCGGCCAAGGCCGTCGGACCAGAGAGTGCTCGCCAGAGTGGTTGCCAAGCCGTAGAAGAGCGCAAGGAAGGCTGGCAGCCCCAGAACAGCAAGCGGAATGGCCCAGGCGAATTCATCCGCTTCAACGAGAAGGGCATTGCCAAGCCACCACAGACCCGCGGTGAAATAGCCGAAGCCGAACAGCCATCCGAGGAAGAAAGCGGAGCGGAGGCGCGCGAACCGACCGCTGCCCGGATGCGATGCTAAACCGTCCATCAGCCAGACGAGGATCGTGAAGGACAGGAAC
>JAEWOP010000016.1 GCA_023399635.1 Pseudomonadota bacterium | reverse complement strand
TTGACGAAGATGGAGGCTTTATCCCTGCACTGCAAACTCTTCAAACTGCCGGAATTGCACCAACAGCCCTGTTCTGCGCTCACGATGGGTTGGCGCTCACCGCTGTTTCCGAACTTTTAGCACGTGGCTACCGCATACCAGACGACATGTCCGTTGTCGGATTTGGTGATTTTTCCGCTGCGACCCAAATATCTCCTCCCCTGACGACCATCAGAGTACAAGGCGGGGAGATGGGCGCTACAGCGATGCGGCTATTGTTGGAACGCATTGAGACAAGAGGCCAGCCGGTCGTCGCAAAACGCATTCTTATCGCCTCGACCTTTATCGAGCGACGCTCATCGGGGCCTGCCCCTAGACATTCGAAATGGTTGACTCCCTTCGAGCGATGAAAACAACCCGCTCTTAATTGGAATCGAACCGACGACGGATCAGGCTCTGAGCGATGCAGCTACCAACCGAAAAAGGCGCTGATGATCGAAGATTTTACTCAGCCGCGTCAGTTCCAGAGAGCCTTCGACTCTCCCATTCCTGGGGCGTCAACGTCTTGACGTCGAACTGGTCGCGGGTGCGGGTATAGGTGTGGCCACCCATGCGGCCAACGGCGTCCATCATCTGCTGGTCGATATGCAAGTTGGATGCGTTGACGGCATCGCTGCGCACGAAGACGCCGACGACCTCGCCGAGGATGATCTCGCGGGCAGGCCCCACTTGCAACGTCGTGTGACGACGGCACTCAAGTGCTGCGGGTGCCGCGAGAATGCGTGGGCTAGACACCATCTCACCCGGTACGGTTTCGAGCCCCGCCTCCTCCATCTCGTTGATGCCTGGACCGAATTTGATGGCGCAGATCTCCATCTGGTCCACGAGTGCGTTGTCACAGATATGCACCGTAAATTCACCCGTTTCGCGAATGTTGCGGGCAGTGTCCTTGAAGCGCATGTCTGCGTAATTTTCGACGCCGATCGCAACGATTGCCGGATCATGGGTCAGAACATTGAAGAAGCTGAACGGCCCGGCATTGTGGCGGCCGTCTCTGTCTGCGGTTGTTACAAGTGCGATCGGGCGGGGAATGACCGTGCCGATCAGGATCTTGTAGCGTTCGCGCTCTGTGAGCTTGGCGAAATCGAAATGGCTGTGAGCAACGGTCGTATCGGTCATCTCAGGCCTCGGCAGCAATGCGGTGGGTTTCAAGCGGAGTGTGGCGCGACAGGTTTTCAAACCCGTCTTTGGTCACGACATACATGTCACCGACATTGCAGCCGGCGGATAGCGGTTCGAGCCACTGGGTGTGGAGCACAAAGACCATGCCCTCTTCCATCCGATCGTAATTATGGGAGGAGATGTTGAAACTGTTCTGCCCGCCGGCCATGCCGACTGAATGACCGAGGTTGGGGTTATGCGGGCCGTGTGTCGCTGGATAGACATGCATGAGTGAGCGGCCTTGCGCCTCCCAGTCGATATTCTTGACATATTGGCGCGGAATGAGCCTTGCGCCGCCATCATCCATTGGCGCCCAGTTGTAGGGCATGGTGCGGGCTTCCGGCGACGCCAGCATGCCGCGCTCGATCATGGGCTCGAAGGCCGCATTGTTGACATCGCGCATCAAGGCACCCGGCCGGATCAGCATTTCCGCGCGCTTGACACCTTCGGTACAGGCGGCGAGCACCTCTTCCTGGCGCCTGGTGATCTCGCCGATTGCGATCATCCTTGCAGTCTGCGCAGTGTAGCCTCGGTAGGTCACGTTGGAGACATAGAGATTGATCAGGTCTCCCGATCGTACGACGTGCCCGTAAGGCTTGCCGCAATGGGTGCCAAACTCGTTGATGCCGATCTGGTAACCGTCACCGGTTTCGCCACCGAAGGAGAGTTGTGCCTGGGTGAAGGCAGCATAGATCTCGTGGTCGGTCACGCCGGGTTTTGCCACGTGATAGGCCGCCTGCGTGGCGATGCTGACCAGTTGGGCGGCGGCCCGAAACATCTCGATTTCGCGCGGCGAGCGGACCTTTTGCATGCGGTCGAGAATGGCATTGTCGGCAACGAACTTCACGCCTGGCATCAATGCGTCGAGACCTGCCCAGAAAATCAGCGAGGTGCGGTCGCCAATACGGCCGATCTGCGCTTTCGATAGTCCCATTCCTGCCAGCAGTTCGGCACATTTTTCTGCGGTCTTGATGACGCTGTCGCCCGGACGATCTGAATATTCCCGCCCGATGGGGCCAATCTGCCAGATATCCTCGACCAGCACCGGCTCGCCTCCCGGCGGCAGGAGCACGGACTGGGTAAAGAAGGACAAAAGCACCATTGGCTTGTCGACATCCGTCGGAATGATTAGCACGCCTTCCCGCATCCAGTCGCAGATATAGCGCAGATAGTGGTTCGACGTGTGAAACCAGCCCACACCGCCAGTATGAACAATCAGGGCGTCATGTCCGGCCTCCACTGCCTGGCGGCGGATACGCCGCAGACGATCCTCGAATTCCTCGACCGGGAGGGGCAAGGGCGCTGCGAAATCGAAATCCGGCTGAAAGTCGGCGAGCAACGAGCCGATGCGATAGGCTCCTGTTCTGGTGGCGGTCATGTTCATGGGCTATTCCTTCCAATATTGTTCTTGTTCGTCAGGCCTGTCGCGTAGGCGCCAGCACCCGCCTTGCCACCAGCATCACCACCAGCGTCAGGCCGATCAGCAGGCCCGACATGGCGGCAACGCGCACATCGAGCGATTCCTCAATCAGGGCAAACATCCTGAGCGGCAGCACTGTCGTCTGCGCGTCGGCCAGGAAGAGCGAGACGGAAACGTTGTCGAGCGACTGGATGAAGACGAGGAATGCGCCAGCGAGAATGCCGGGTGTCAGCAAGGGCAGGATCACGCGCCTCAGTGTGGTGAACCACGTAGCCCCCATTACCGTCGAAGCTTCTGCCAGCGACGGATTGATACCCTGCGCGACGACCGAAGCGGCGCGGTACATCAAAGGCCCAAAGACCACCACATGGCCGGCGACAGTCAGCCAGAGCGAAGGCTGCAAGCCAACGAAATTGGCGACGATCAGCGCAGCCAGACCATAAACGAGGCTCGGCAAGACCAGCGGCGCGAGAAGCAACGGCTCGATTGTGTTGACCGACCGACGGTGCAGCCGGGCCATGCCGATCGTGGCGGGCACCGCAAAGAGCAGCGAGCCAAGAACGGCAAGGCCTGCGATCTTCAGCGAGTTGCCGGCGGCAATATGTTCGGTCCCGGAGCGGATAGGATCGAGCAACGCCTCATACCAGCGCAGCGAAAAACCCTCCGGTGGGTATTTGAGCGTCTGTCCTGAAGTAAACGACATGGTGATCGCGATGACGATCGGGGCCACGAGATAGATCAGGCTCAGGCCGCCGAAGCCGAAGACGAATGCCTTGTAGAGGATGGCGGGGACCGGGTTTTCGGATTTTCTACGCATGGCCGACGAGCCTCCGGTGACGGGAAATCATGGTCATGGCGACGAGCAGGATGCCGGTTGACATGAGGAGCACGACGGCGATCGCAGACGCCATCGGCCAGTCGAACAGCGTGCCGACCTCGCGGTAAATCAATTGCGGCACATAGACGTTGCGCGCGCCGCCGATCACCGCCTGGGTGACGAAGGAAGCACTGGTGCTGGCAAAGACGAGAATCCAACCGGCCAGAAGTCCAGGCAGCATCATCGGCAACAGGACCGTGACAAGAATGCGCCATGGCCCGGCGCCCGAAACCTGCGCAGCTTCGGTATAGGTGACGGGAATGCGCGACAAAATCGCCACCAGCGGAAGGATGATCAGCGGCAGGTCGATCTGGCACATGGCCATCACAAGCCCAAGTTCCGTCGACATCAGCGTGAAGGGACGGTCAGTCAGCCCAAGCGCCACGAATGTTTCGCTGATCGGGCCCTGCCGTCCGAGAATCACGATCCAGGCAAAGGTGCGAACCACGTTGCTGGTCAACATAGGGATCAGCGTCAGGAAAATGATAATCTGACGCGTGGTCTTGCCGCTGTGCCAGTAGAACAGCGCGATCGGCACACCGAGCAGCGTCGTGGTGACGATGGTCTGCACCCCGAGCTTGGCGGTGTTGACGAGAACGCGATAATTGAACGCATCGCCGAGAAAGCGCGCATAATTGTGCAGGGACAGGCCGTCGGGTCCAATAAAGCTGAACCCGACAAGGACGGCGAGCGGCGTCGCGAAGAACGCCAGCGACAGCAGAAGCATCGGGATAACGTAGGGGAAGCCGCTCGCTTTCATGGTGCTACCTCAACCAGCCACGAGGGCGTCGAACTGGCGGATCCATTCCGGCCGGTTCTTGTTGATGGCAGCCCAGTCCGGATAGACGAGAGAGGCAAGCTGTTCGCGCTTCACATAAGCCTCGATGCCAGGTGTCAGCTCCACTTCCTTGTTCGTCGGGAACATTTCCTGTGGCGGCATCTTCAGCTTGTCTTGGGCGGCCTTCGAAATCGCTGCATCCATATAGGCGTAGGCAGCGTCGACGTTTTTGGCGCCCTTGGTCAGATGAATGTTGACAGGGGCTGCAGGCGAGCCCGTCTCCGGCTGGACGAATTCGGCCTTCAGCCCCATAGCCTTCAGCTTGGCGACGTTGCCGGTCGAGCACATGAAGACTGCAATCTCGCCCTGCTGGAACAGCGTCATCTGGTGGTTCGTGCCGGCCACCACGCCCTTGATCTGTTCCGGGTGTTCCTTGAACAGCTTGAAGACGGCATCCATGTCGGCGGGGCCTGAACCAAAAATCTTGGCGATCTGGGTATAGGCCATTATTCCTGTATTGGAGGCAAAGCCTGTCCAAGAGACCAAGCCCTTATAGACCGGGTTTTCAAAAAGATCGCGGTAGCCCTTCGGCGCGGGTACGAGATCGGGATTATAGGCAATGCCGTTGACCTCTACCGTGACGGTCGGGCCATATTCGCCCTGGAAGGCCGGATCGAGCATTCCCCAGTTTTTCAGCTTCGAAGGGTCGATCTTCTCGATGAGGTCGTTCTCGATCGCGATGGCCATCTGACCGGGCGACATGAGAAGCGTGTCATAGGGCGGGTTGCCGGGGCTTGCCATGACCTTGGCGAGTTGGTCCTGCGCCATTGCCGGAGCGACAGTCAGATCGAAGCCGGCCTCCTTCACGAGTGGCGTCAGCACGGTGCGATAGCCGTCTTCCCAGTTGCCTGGGAAGGTCGCGGCAACCGCCGTGCCACCAGCCGCACGGGCGGCGAAAGGAACGGTCGCTGCCACGGCCGCACCGGCGGCAAGCAGTCCGAAACGGCGTCTTGTGATGTTGAAGTCTTGCATCGGTTCACCTCTGTTGTTGTTATTCACGGAATGCTTCCGGTTCGCTCGGAAAGGCGTGACACCTCATGGTGTCTATCTCGGCAAAGAGCTGTGCTCCCGGCTCGGGAATGAAGGTCGAAGGTCCGCGGACCTCCGAGGAACGAAGGTTTGTCCCGTCTTCGAGAAGGAGATCATGGACAAGGGTGGGCCCAAGCGGCACTGACACGGTCAGTCGCGCCGGCAGGGCCGATGCGCTCGAGGTCGCAGACAGGCGTACGTCTTCGGGACGGAAGGTGATCGTCACCTTCGAGCCTGTGGTGAAATTCAGGCGGCGGGGGAGAACGAGAGCCTTGCCATTGGCAAGCGTGACCAGGGTTGCCTCGGCATCCAGGCGATCCACCTTTCCATACAGTACATTGGCCTGGCCGATAAACGTATTGACGAACAGCGTTTTCGGCCGGTCATAAACGGCCATCGGGGTGTCGATCTGCTCGACATTGCCCTTGTTCATCAGCACGAGACGACCTGCCAGACTTTGCGCTTCCTCCTGGTCATGCGTGACGATCAGTGTGGTGATGCCCAGCGTCTTCTGCAGATGGAGAAGCTCGACCTGCAGGTCGAAACGGAGCGCCCGGTCCAAGGCACCGAAGGGTTCGTCGAGAAGCAGAAGCGAAGGCCGTCCGGCAATGGCACGGGCCACCGCCACGCGTTGCTGCTGACCACCCGAGAGCTCACGCGGTAGCCGATGACCAAACCCTTTCAACCGTACGAGCGAAAGCATCTCCTCGACCCGTTCACGCCGCTCGGAGCGCCCAACCTTCTGGCATGCCAACGGATAGGCGATGTTCTCGGCGACCGTCAGGTGTGGAAACAGCGCATAGTTCTGGAAAACCATGCCTATACCGCGCGCACGCGCCGAAACATTGGCAAGGTCTTCGCCACCGAGCTGGATCACGCCGCTTTTCGGCTGGATCAGCCCCGCGATGGCCCGCAACACCGTGGATTTGCCGCAGCCGCTCGGTCCGAGGAGTGCGACAATCTCACCAGCGTTCATCTCGAAAGAGATGTCGCTGATCGCGTTCTGTCCACCGTAGCTGTGGGTCAGGCCACGAACGCTGAGCTGCCTGCCTTCTGATGCATTCGAGGCCTGCGACATGAATGTCCCCTTGGTTTGCGCCTGAACAGACGAGGACGTGGCTCTCGTATTCATCAGGCGGAGATGTGGTTGATCGGCAATTTTGAGCTCGCGCTGGTCCATGGGAAAGGAATTGCAAGCTGCGTGCCAACTACGCTGCTAACACCGAACGGAGGGCAGCAACCACATGAATATATGTAATTATTTTTGTTTTAAGTTATTTCGCAACTTCATAATCATGAAACATCGTAAACTATCTGGAACTCATTAATTGTGCAGCCTTGATAGATGACGGTGATTTGTTGGGCAGAGCTTTGGCTCATGAGCTCTTGAATCGTATCAGTATCGGAGCATTCTCGACGACCAAGGCACCGGATCCGCTAATGGAAATATTCATATTATACAGATTTTTCAATAGTTTAAATATCGTTACTATAAACGAATGATCCGACAACGCCATGCGGGCTATTTTTTCATCAAGTACTTTCGAATGTTCATGCGAAACTTAATTCGTAGATTAACTTGATTCTACGGCGCACAAAATAACTTAATAAAAACATATATATAAAAATCATCACCCCGAACTGGCATGCTGATTGCATCACCCAATCCTGAAAATTCACGACAATAGAAATGTGAAGAAGGGGTTCCGCATGCATAGTTTCAAGAAGACCGTCACAGCCACCCTGGCAGGCATCGCCTTTGCTCTCCTCTCCTCAACCACGCAGGCCGCAGAAGGCACGCCCGTGAAGATGGTGCCTGAGGAGGATGTGGGGAAGCTTCCGGGCATCGCCTTTAATCAGCAACTGTCAGACCGTCTGCCTTCTGAGATCAAGGAAAAGAAGGTCCTGAAGGTTGCGACGGATCTGACGCCGCCAATCAGCTTCCAGGACGAGGCTGGCAAGCCGATTGGTATCGATGCCGATCTAGCGGCGGCGCTAGGCGTCATTCTCGGCATTGATGTGCAGATGACCAATGTCGGCGCGGGCGCAGCCATCGTTCCCGCCGTGCTCTCCAAGCGGTTCGACATCACGCTTTCCGGTATCAACGACGATGTGGAACTGGAAAAGCAGGTCGACGTCATCGACTACATGTATGACGCAACAACCATCATGACGGTCAGGGGCAATCCGCTCGGCATCAAGAACATGGAAGACCTCTGCGGCAAGAAGGTCGCCGTGCCGGTCGGGACCTTCCAGAACAGGCTGGTCGTTGCCGCCTCGGCAAAATGCAAGACCGCGCCCATCGAGATCATGTCCATCCCGAAAATGCCTGACGTCCTGCAGGCCGTGCGAACGGGCCGCGCCGATGCGACCGTCAACGGTTACGCAACGAGCGTCTACACCACCGAGAAGCAGACCGGCAAAGGCGTCGGCCTGCAAGCCTTGCCCGATGTCCGCCTCGCCGTCGGTTATCTTGGCATGCTGGTCTCGAAGGACAATCCACAGCTCCGGGATGCCGTGATCGCCTCGCTCCAACACATGGTCGACAGCGGCGCCTATCGGGCCATCATGGAGAAATGGAGTCTTGGCCCGCTTGCCGTGAAGACCGTCAAGTTCAACGATGCTGCCTCCATGCCGGTGGAATGAGCCATGGCGCTCTTTGCTCAACCGATCACTTTGACCATCGTGCCTCCAGTCCGCAGGCCGATACACTGGAGGCAGGTCGCAACCGGTAGCATTGCGATCCTTGTGCTGGCCCTCATGGTCCTGACTATCGGGCGCAATCAAAGCGTCCAGTGGAGCGAGATCCCGCGCTACATGATTGACCCCGTCATTCTTGGCGGCGTCGTCCTGACGCTCGAACTGACAGCCGGCGCCATGGTCGCCGGCATCGTAATCGGTTGCCTCGTTGCCATCATGGCGACGAGCCAGAACATCGTTCTCAAGGCGATCGCCGTCGCCTTTGTCTGGTGGTTCCGCGGCGTACCGCTGATCGTCCAGATCTTCTTCTGGTTCAACATCGCGCTCTTCGTCCCCGAGATCGGATTCGGGTCCTGGTCGGTTTCGGTAAACGACATCGTCACACCCGCCCTGGCCGGCTTCCTGGCGCTTGGTCTGCACGAGGCGGCAAACATGAGCGAGATCATTCGGAGTGGCCTGAATGCCGTGGATCGTGGACAGCGCGAAGCCGCATCGTCTCTGGGCCTCAGACCATTGCAGACTCTGCGAACGGTGGTCCTCCCTCAGGCAGTAAGGCTGATCATCCCGCCGACCGGAAACCAGGCGATCGGCATGCTGAAGGCGAGTGCCATCGTTTCCGTCATCGGCATGCAGGATTTGTTGACACAGGCGCAGGCCATCTACGCCCGCAACTTCCTCGTCATCGAACTCCTATGCGTTGCCTCGCTTTGGTATCTCGGGATCACCACGATCGCCTCCATCGGCCAGCACTATCTGGAACGGAAGCTTGTGCCAAAAGGCCGCTCGAACAGCGGCAAAAATTGAGCTTGGGGGCGCCGGCGCACAGTCAATGACGCCAGAAAATCAACCAACCAAGGGATCGCCACTGCAGCGCATGCCATCAGGCAACATCAAGGAGAGACCATTATGAGACTGGGTATCGATAGCCAGAAGCTTCCCGAGTTCGTGAAACGCGGATCGCTCGCAAGCCTTGACCTTGTCAAGGAGCTTGGCCTTGCGGGCCTGTTCTTCCCGACAGTTCTCGACATGAGCCCGACGCTCGACAAGGGAGCCCTTCGCGACATCCGCGAGAAAGCCGATGAACTGGGGCTCTACCTCGAAAGTGGCGTCGGCAAGATCAATCCCTATTGCAGTGCCGAGGCTCCGGAGTTCCGTGCGATCGGCGATGGCGACGTCATTCTGGGCTTTACCCGCATGATCGAGGCAAGCGCCTCCATCGGCTGCCGCGAATTGTGGATCTCGCCGGGCAATTTCAAATCGGAGTATCGTGGCAGGCTGGCAAACGACCGCTTTCGCACCGACGTCACCTGGAACGAGCAGCTGCTGGCCATCGAAAAGGTCCTGCTGAAACTTGCTCCCGTAGCGCGCGCCAATGGTGTCCATCTCAATATGGAAACCCATGACGAGATTACGTCCTTCGAAATCCTCAGGCTGATCGAAAAGGTCGGCGAGGATTGCATGGGCGTTGTCTTCGACACGGCCAACGGCCTGCAGCGCGGGGAACATCCGGTTTACGCTGCAAGACGCGTCGCGCCATACGTTCGCCAGACCCATATCAAAGACGCCTATGTGGGCCGCGCTCCGGGCGGCCTCGATTTCCAGACCCGCCCCGTCGGTCACGGGATCGTGGAGTTTGCCACGATCGTTCCAATCCTGGCCGCGGCGAACCCGGATCTCAATCTCTCATTGGAAGTTGCCGCCTCGGTCGAAGACAAGCCGCGCAAGGCCAATCCACGTCAGTGCATCGAGATTGACGACCCTGCGTGGCGCGCTGCGCACCCGGACCTCGATGCCGAAGAGCTCGACGCCTATCTCTCGCTCATCAGCGCCTTTGAAAAGCGTGTTGCTGCTGGCGAGATCCCGGATTGGGAGACCTATGAGGCGACCAACTACGGCTACCCGTCCTATGAAAAGCAGGCCTATGGCTTCGACGCGGCCATCATCTTCATCCGCAATTCGGCCAAGCATATCGAGACAGTCTGCGCCGATAATGGCATCGATCTTTCCGCATCCGTGGCAAAACGGCAGGCAGCCTGATTTCGAACCACGCGATGACGGTAGAGATCTCTGCCGTCATCGTGCAAGACCCAAGATCAAGTGGATTTCCAGCGCGTATCAATGTACGCAACAATATGTGTATGGATGTAATCAGATCGAGCGACCGACCGCTCGAATGCATGCGGAGCAGGACATGAAGAAGACCCGTCGGCAGACCCCGCGATCTGCCCCCAAGGCGCCGAGCACCGCCGAAGCGGCAGAAAATGCCAATGACGACGTCTCCGAGCGCATTCGCACGACGCTTGCCACTGCCATCGGCGAAGGCGCTCTGAAACCCGGCACAAAGATCCTCGAAGATGCCATTGCCGACCATTTCGGCGTCAGCCGCACCGTGGTTCGTGGCGCGCTCGGCGTGCTGGAAAGCGATCATCTGCTGGAGCGCAAGCGCAACCGCGGCACTTTCGTCGCAGAACCGGGCATCGAAGAAGCCAAGGCTCTATTCGAGGCACGCCGCAAGATCGAACACGCGATCCTCGACCTTGTGATGGCCCGCGCCACCAGCGAACAACTCGATGCACTGGAAAAACTGACCGATGAGGAAGAGCATATTCACCATCACGGCGACGAAAAGTCGAAGACGGTGCTTTCCGGGAAATTTCATATCGTCCTGGCGGAGCTTGGCGGAAATGCCGTCATGACCGAAATGCTCTCCAAGATTGTCGCGCGCCTGTCCCTCGTCATGGCGCTCTATGAAGAAGACAAGAAGGACGACTGCGGCGCCGACCACCACCGCATGATCGTCACTGCGCTGAAGGCGAAAGACCTGGCGAAGGCACAGCAGTTGATGGACCATCACCTCGCCGATATCGAGGGGCGGGTAAGGCTGACCGAAGGCCAAGGCGATCGCCATACCTTCCTGGCAGTACTGGAGAACTTTTCCTGACCAGCTTTTGCTTTTTAGCGGAATCGAACAATCATTATCACATTGGTGGAGTTCATTAGACTAGCAGCAATTTATTTCTGCAATGACAGCCAGTACCGGGTATATCGACGTTCACCCGTACGCGTCAGTGCACCGGTCTCAACGAGCTGCTGGAGGTCACGTGTTGCTGTAGCGCGGGATGTGTCTGTGATCGAAATGTAGTTTTCGGCACTTAACCCCCCCTTGAAGCCTGCCGTACCTTCCTTGAAGATGCGGGCGACTACTTTTTCCTGTCGCTCGTTCAACTGGCCTCGAAAACGATCATAGAACTTTGCTTTCTGAATGAAGAAATCTACCCGCACAAGCGTCGCCCGCTGAGCGTCGAGGATCGTTTCTGAACAGGGCCTATTGCGCCCGCTAGGCGGATGTTGGCCTAGCGGCGCTAAGAAAGGTCGAAAAGAGGTCACATGGTAGCAGCCGAAAGGCGTCGTCGAGAGGACTACTTGCTCAACAAACTGAGATCGACGGCCTACGAAGTACCAACCTTAACCTACCATGATTTGGTTGAAGGCGCGGAGAAAGTGATCATTCTCCTCGCGAGAGCCGATGCTGACACGAATGAAGGTCTCGAAGCCCGTTTGTTTCCATGGTTTCACGATGACACCAAGGCTGAGCAGACTTTCGGCCACATGCACAGCGCTGACCCCGACATCGATGAAGAGGAAATTGCATTTCGACGGCGCCATCCGGTAACCCAACGATTTGATTTCGCCTGCGATACGCGCACGCTCCACAAGAGCCAGTTCGACGGATTTCCGCAGATGCGCATCATCGTTGAGAGCAGCAACGGCCGAAGCCTGCGCAATGGCGTTGGTGTTAAAGGGCGTTCGGGCGCGGTTGAGAAAATTGCAGAGCTCGCCGCTACTGACGACGCCATAACCGATGCGTAGACCCGCAAGGCCGAAGGCTTTGGAGAACGTTCGTAGGACTACCCAGTTCACCCTGGCATCCCGCAGCATATCGGCGGCCGAGGGATAGTCCTCGCCGGCCGCATATTCTGCATAGGCCTCGTCAATCACGACGATTGTATCCTTGTCGAGCGCAGCGATTACCTTTTCGAGTTCAGTCGGCGTCAGCCATGAACCCACGGGGTTCATCGGGTTCGAGAAAATCAGCATGCGCGGCTTGCGCGCAATAGCCACCAGCAACGCATCGATATCGATCGTTAAATCTGACTTCACAGTCACACGGTCAATCACACCGCCCATCAGCGTGGTGTAGTCTTCATGCAGCGGGAAAGAAGGATAGAGCGTAGCAACCGTATCGCCCTGACGAACAACGGAGCGGCAGATAACGGCAATGAGGTCTTCCGAGCCATTGCCAAGGATTACCTGACTGTCATCCACGCCAAACCGGGCGGCAAGCTGGCTGCACAAGGCCCGCCCCTGCGGATCGGGATAGAGACGTGCCAGTTCGCCGATATCGGGAAAAAGGTGACGCAGCGCAGGTGATGGCCCGAGCGGGTTCTCGTTGGAGCCCAGTTTCGCGATGGCGGCGACGTCGTATTTTGCCCGCACTTCTTCAATCGTCAGACCTGCATTGTAAGGGGCAATCGCGCGGATTTCGTCGCGGATGGGGCTTGAAGGCTTTTCCATTTTGCAGTCTCCATGAGATGCGGATGGGCCAGTGATAAACCGGCAAATCTTATCCGTAAATATGTATAGACATTTTATGACGAAAATGATGTCATCGACAGGTTGAATAAATAAAGGGTGCCGCCATGACACAGCCGAATTTCGACCTCTCCGGCCGCCGCGCGCTCGTGACCGGCGCAAGTCGCGGCATCGGCCAGGCCATTGCGGTCGCCCTCGCGCAGGCGGGCGCCGATATTGCCATCACGGCGCGCACGATCGAGGCGCTCTCGGAAACGCATTCACGCATCGGTAATCTGGGCCGACGCTGCGTGGCGCTTACCCAGGACGTTCGCGACGTCAAGGAATGCGCTCGCGTGACGAAGGAAGCTGCCGACAAACTTGGTGGTCTCGACATCCTCATCAACAACGCTGGCTTCGAAAACGTCCGCGCTTCGTTCGATGTTGACGAAGCACTCTGGGAGTCGATCCTGTCGACAAACCTGAAGGGCGCATTCTTCTGCGCGCAGGCAGCCGGCCGCATCATGGCCGAAACAGGCGGGGGCGTGATCGTCAACCTCTGCTCGCTGACATCTTATGTCGGCATCCCAACGGCCGCCCCTTACGGCGCCTCGAAGTCCGGCCTGCTCGGCATAACCCATGCTCTTGCGAGTGAATGGGCGGCGCATGACATCCGGGTAAACGCCATTGCCCCGGGATATTTTCGCACAGCCATGACGGAGATTTTCTATGAAAATGACGATTGGCAGTCGCGGATGCTGGAGAAGATCCCGCAACGGCGCTTCGGCAAGGAGAGCGACATTGGCGGCGTTGCTGTTTTCCTCTGCAGCGATGCGGCCGCCTATATTACAGGCCACTGCATTCCGGTGGACGGCGGCTATCTGGCCTCGATCTGACGTCGATAAACTTCGCATTAGACCGAATGAGAAATAGTACCGAATAGAGGTCTTCGGCGCTTGTCATTCGACGCGATGAGAAACAAAGTTGCAGAGTTGACCGCTAAACATTTCCGCACCTGCACAAATATTGCGCAACAAAATTTCAGGCGAAAAATTACGCAAATTCGATTGACGATGGTTGTACGTATATGTATATACAAGTACATATAACTCGGCGGAGACATACCGCTGGAGGCGCACAGGTACCTTTGAGGGGATTTGCCGCCATCAAAGCGCGACAGGAGAAATCTCATGGGGGCAGCAGCACTTCGTTCGGTCGATCCTTCCGCTGACCTCATCGCAGTGTCCGTCAAGGACGTGGGAATGTCCTTCGGCAATGTTCACGCCGTCAGGCAGGCCTCGTTTGATCTCCCCAAGGGCCGCTTCCTGACCATCCTCGGCCCTTCCGGTTCGGGCAAGACGACGCTGCTGCGGATGATTGCCGGCTTTGATCGCCCGACCAGCGGCGAAATATTCATCAACGGGCAGCCGGTCAGTGCCGTGCCACCACACCAGCGCGCGATCGGTATGGTGTTCCAGAAGCTCGCGCTTTTTCCGCACATGACCGCCGCCGAAAACGTCGCCTTTCCCCTGAAGATGCGCCGACATGATGCCCGCACCATTCCCGAGAAGGTCGAGCGTTATCTCGACCTCGTACGCCTCGGCGGTTACGGTGACCGCCGCATCAACGAACTCTCGGGCGGCCAGCAACAGCGTGTCGCCATTGCCCGGGCCCTGGTGTTCGAACCGGATCTGCTTTTGCTCGACGAGCCGCTCGCGGCACTTGACCGCAAGCTGCGCGAGGAAATGCAGTTGGAGTTCCGCCGTATTCAGAAGGAACTCGGCGTCACCACCATCAACGTTACTCACGACCAGCGCGAGGCACTGGTGGTGTCAGACGAGGTCATCGTGATGAACGGCGGCGAAATCCAGCAAAAGGCACGGCCGGTGGAAACCTATCGCGCGCCCTCGAATGCCTTCGTCGCAAACTTCATCGGCGTCACCAACTTCATCGAAGGCAAGGTTGCCGAAGTCACACCAACCAATGTCACGATCACGGCGGCGGGCATCAATCTTGTCGGGGTCGCTTCGGACGAAAATCTCGCCGTCGGCGCGGCCTGTGCCGGGGCCGTTCGGGCAGAGCAAATTCGCATCGCCTCGACCAATGGCCGCCTCGAAGGCCTTTCGACCGTGGTCGAGGGCAAGGTCGAAGACTGCATTTTCGAAGGCGAGCGCGTGGTTTATGAAATTCGGGTCCAGGCTCTCGGCGGCGTCGTAATGCGCGTGTTCGATCACGATCCGGAATCACATCTGCAATTCGCTCCGGGCGACGACGTTCGACTGGGCTGGAATGCACGGGATATGCATATCTTTCAAAAATGACCCCCAGAAGGTCGGACCAGAGGAGAATGTTCAATGTCGCATGATAAATTTCTGACCGCCCAGCTCCGCCGTCGCACGTTGCTGGCGTCGTTCTCCGCAGCCGGCGCTTATGCCGGACTATCGACGCTCGGCGTCAGCCGCGCCTTTGCGCAGGAGCCGGAAAAACCAGCCGAAATCATCGTTCGCGCCTGGGGCGGCAGTTGGGTGGATGCGCTGAAGGCAGGTGTCTCCGACAGCTTCACCAAGGCAACCGGCATCGCGGTGCGCCACGACCTGACCGAGGATAACGAGATCCAGCCGAAGGTCTGGGCCGCCGTCGCCCAGAAGCGCGTTCCGCCGATCCATATTAACTGGGACACCACGACGAATGCCACGAAGTCGGCGCTGCGTGGCGTCACCGAAGACCTCTCGGACCTGCCCAATCTCAAGAACGCCACGGATCTTGCCAAGCCGGTCGGTCTCGATGGCTATCCGATCGTCAATACCTATGGCTACGTCTATGTGCTGGCCTACCGCCCTTCGGCGTTTCCGAACGGAGCGCCGAAGTCCTGGAAGGACCTTCTCGACCCGAAGCTGAAGGGCCGTATCGCGCTCTATAATGACGGCATTGGCTTCCATTTCCCGGCGCAGGTCGCAGGTGGCGGCAAGCTCGAAG
>JAEWOP010000235.1 GCA_023399635.1 Pseudomonadota bacterium | reverse complement strand
GAATACATGACGGGCGGCATCGTGGTGGTGCTCGGCGAAACGGGCCGCAACTTTGCGGCGGGTATGTCGGGCGGCGTCGCCTATGTGCTGGACGAGAGCGGTGATTTCGCCAAGCGCTGCAACATGGCGATGGTGGAACTGGAGCCGGTTCCGGAAGAGGACGACATGCTGGAGAAGCTGCACCATCATGGTGGCGACCTCATGCACAAGGGGCGTGTTGACGTCTCCGAAGACATGACGCGTCATGACGAGGAGCGGCTCTACCAGATGATCTCCAACCACCTGCACTACACCGGTTCGGAGCGGGCCAAGGAGATTCTCGACCGCTGGACAGAGTTCCGGCCAAAGTTCCGCAAGGTCATGCCGGTCGAATACCGCCGCGCACTGGAGGAAATGGAACGGATGCGCATGGGTGTCGCGGCGGAGTGATCCGCCCGCGCATCATTCATCGGCTGCTTGCCGTGGCTATAGCGGTCGCCGTACCGGCGGCCTCCTTCGCGGCGGACGGCAGTAGGGAAATCGAATTCTTTGTGCTGGGTGCGATCTTGGGCATCGCCTACTGGTACTGGGGGCCGACAGGCACCCTTCTTTGATGAGGGACGAAACATGGGCAAGGTAACGGGCTTTCTCGAGATCGACCGGCAGGTGATGAAGTACCAGCCGGCGTCGGACCGGATCCGTCACTTCCGCGAGTTTACGCTTCCAATGTCGGACGCGGAGGTGACCAAGCAGGCAGCGCGCTGCATGGATTGCGGCATTCCTTACTGCCACGGACCGACGGGCTGTCCGGTTCATAACCAGATCCCGGACTGGAACGATCTCGTTTATAGCGGCAAGTGGGAAGAAGCGATCCGCAACCTCCACTCGACGAACAACTTCCCGGAGTTCACGGGACGCGTCTGCCCGGCACCGTGCGAGGAAGCCTGCACGCTGAACCTCGAGGATGCGCCGGTCGCGATCAAGACGATCGAGCAGGCGATCGCCGACAAGGCCTATGAGCTTGGTCTGGTGGGTCCGCAGCCGGCAACGGAAAAGACGGGTCGCAAGGTTGCCGTCATTGGCTCCGGTCCGGCGGGCATGGCAGCAGCGCAGCAACTGGGACGTGCGGGTCACGAAGTTCATGTCTACGAGCGCGAAACAAAGCCCGGTGGACTGCTGCGTTACGGCATTCCTGATTTCAAGCTGGAGAAGAACTTCATCGATCGCCGCATCGAGCAGATGAAGGGCGAGGGCGTCACCTTCCATTGCGGCGTCAACATCGGGGTGGATAAGCCCGTTGAAGAACTGATGGCCGAACACGATGCGGTGCTCTATTGCGGCGGGTCCGAGACGCCTCGTTCAGCGGGCATTCCCGGCGTTGAGCTACAAGGCGTCCATGATGCCATGCCCTACCTGGTTCAGCAGAACCGTCGCGTGGGTCGCGAGAACATCGACAGCGTCGGCTGGCCGGCTGATCCGATCCTCGCCGGTGCGAAGCATGTTGTTGTCGTCGGTGGCGGCGACACCGCCTCTGACTGCGTCGGCACGGCCTTCCGTCAGGGCGCAGTCAAGGTCACCCAGCTCGACATCCGCCCGCAGCCGCCGGAGAAGGAAGACAAGCTGGCAGTCTGGCCGTTCTGGGCCACAAAGATGCGCACATCGTCCAGCCAGGCCGAAGGGGCGCTTCGCGAGTTCCAGGTGGCGACACTCGAGTTTGTCGGCGAAGATGGCCACCTCACCGGCGTGCGCTGCTGCGAAGTTGATGACCGCCGCCAGCCGATCGCTGGGACAGACTTCATCATCAAGGCAGATCTTGCCTTCATCGCCATCGGCTTTTCGGGACCGCTTCAGGACGGTGTCCTCAACGAACTGAACGGCAAGCTGGCGCTCAATGTCGACCGTCGCGGCTCGACCAACGTCGTCGCCAACGATCGCGACTACAAGACGTCGGTGGAAAAGCTGTGGGTGGCCGGTGACGTTCGGCGTGGCCAATCGCTGGTGGTCTGGGCGATCCGCGAAGGGCGGCAGGCGGCCCGTGCTATCGATGAGGCGCTGATGGGTGCCTCGGTGCTGCCGGTCTGACGGCAGCATAAGGCGCTACCGGGTTGACGGCACTGCGTAGTTGTCGATCCGGCCCTCAGGCGCCGGAGGAAGCTCGCCGCGCTTGACGAGCATGTCACGTGGCGATTCTACAATGTGGGGTGGCAGTGGCGCGGCGCCGAGGAGTTCGGCACCGCCATCCAGTTCCGGATCCATCAGGCTGATCGGCTGTGCGGGCACTGCAGCTGTGGGTGAAGGTGGCAGGATCTGCAGTTCCGGCAGGTTGCTTGCATCAAGCTTCACCAGTTCAGGGCTCGCCATCTCTCCCAAATGCCGGCGCGCCAGCTTCTCTACGTAAAAGGCGAGCTTCCGCTTTCCGGCCGCAGTGAAGTTGATGCCGTCGGAGCCGCGCAGCCGGGCCTGCTGACCGTTGATATCGGATCCGGTGACGATGAACTTGCCTTCTTCGTCGACGAAGCCGTCCCAAATGTCGACGAACTCGCCGCCGATCTTGGCGACTTCAGCCCGATAGATGCCATTGAGCTTGACCGCGTCGCGCATCAATGACGGAGACTGGAACGAGGGGAGGCCGACCCAAAGAAGTGGCACCTTGCGGCTGACGACGAGGGTTCCCAGCTCCCGGACGCGCCGCTCATATTCCTTGAACCAGGCGTCGCTCGGGAAATCGAGCCTGGTTTCCGGCGTCTTCATTTGCTGCCGGTCATTCGCGCCGATCATCACGACAACGAGCGCAGGCTTCACGTCGTCCATCATCGGGGGGAGTTGTTCGGGCCAATTGTGATAATCCTGGCGAACGAGCCCGGAGGAGCCGTTGCTGCGATCGGTGACGGCTACGCCGGGCGATTCCTCGAAAGCGGTCGTCAGACCATCTGCAAGGCCGCCAGCCGAAAAGTCGCCGATGACCAGGATCTGGCGAGCATCCTCAAGCTTGGCAACGGGAGCCGGTTTGGCAGGGGCAGCGGGTGCTACCGGACGCGCAGGTGATGCGCGTGAAGTTGCGGCACGGGCGGCTGGTGCGCTGTTGCGCCTCGGTTGTGCCTGTTGACGCTGACGCTGCCGGCGCGGCGCGACCTGGCGTTGCGGCGGGGGAGGGTCGATGTAGCGTCGGCCGCCGCCGAAGATCATGTCGATGAGGTTGCGGCGCGGAACGGGCTCCTGGGCCGAGGCGGGGGACCACTGCATAGGCCAGGCAAGCGTCAGCGTGAGAATTATCACGCTGCACCGTACCAGAATCTTTCCGCCGCTGATGTCGTGCAAAATCTTCATGCTTTTGCTGTGTGCTTTCGCTCCAAGCCGCTCAAGATCGCGATTTGGAGCGAAAGGTTGTCATTGTCAACGAAGCGCTCGCAACAGGTGATGCGATGGCTCGCCGTCGGCAGGCATGCCGAGACGCTGCTGGATGGCGGAGATTGCCGCCTTCGAACCGGAGCCGAAATTGCCGTCGATCTCGCCCTCGTAGTAGCCGAGTTGCTTGAGCTTCGTCTGCAGCTCGAACTTCTCCACCATGTCGAGCGTGCCGTCCGGCCGCGGCCAACGTTGCAGCATGCCGCCGTAGCCGGCAATCTGATCGGCCAACAACCCCACCCCAAGGGCATAGCTGTCAGCGGCATTGTAGCGCTTGATGACGAAGAAGTTTCGGGTCATCAGGAAGGCAGGACCATTGGCGCCGGCCAGCAGCTTGAGTTCCGCTCGATCATTGGGTCGGGAGAAAGGCTTGCCGTTTGGCCGCGTGAAGCCAAGTGCGGCCCATTGTCCGAGCGTTTTTGTCTGGCCGTTGTACTTGGCCGCTCCACGCGGCAGCACTGCCTCATAGCCCCAGGTCTTGCCGGACTGCCAGCCGTTCTTGGCCAGAAGGTTGGCGGCGGTCGCAAGCGCGTCCGGGACAGAGCTCCAGATATCGGCCTTGCCGTTGCCGTCCGCATCCACCTTGTATTGCAGGTAGCTCGACGGGATGAACTGCGTGTGACCCATCGCGCCGGCCCACGAGCCGGTAAGATGACCCGGTGTCACTTCACCGGATTGGAGGATCTTCAGTGCGGAAATCAGCTGGGTGCGTGCGAATTTGGCGCGTTTCGGGTCACCCCAGGCCAGGGTTGCCAGAGCTTGTGGAACGTGATGGAGGCGGTCCGGCTTCTCCAGCACCGCGCCGTAGTTCGACTCCATGGACCAGATCGCCAGCAGCACATGCTTGTCCACGCCGAAGTGCTTCTCGATCGATGCGAGGGTACGGCCGTGCTTGGCAAGCATCTCCCGTCCGATCTTTACGGTATACGGGTTTACCCGCGAATCCAGGTATTCCCAGATCTGCGACTTGAATTCGGGCTGGTAGGCTGCTTTCTCGAGCACGCGCTTGTCGGGCCCATCAACGCCGGCGAAAGCTTTTTGATAGGTTGAGCGGCTGATGCCACTTTGTGCAGCAGTTGCGTAGAAATCTGCCACCCATGTCTTGAAACCCGTATCAGCACGGGCATGTATCGGATTGGTCGCGAGGGCTGCCCCTGCGATCAGGGCAAAGGCGAGGCTGCGAAAGCGATTGGCGGAAGGGTAAGTCATCGGCAGTCGTGTCCGTTGCTCTTCAAGTTCATACTTCACCGAGCATGGCGTCCGGCTTAACGAATGGATAACAGCACAGAGTCAACAAACCCTTTACCATAATAAGGCGGGTGGCATCATCGGCCGTTAAACATCCGCAAATCAGACCTAGTTAACCGAATTGTGATTGGCACGTGAGGGTGCATCAGGAGGTGTGCGTGGCACAAGAGAAGATCCGTAAGGCTGTTTTTCCGGTTGCAGGGCTGGGTACCCGGTTTCTGCCGGCAACGAAGGCAGTGCCGAAGGAGATGCTGACAGTCGTCGACAAGCCGGTTATCCAATACGTCGTGGATGAGGCGGCCGAGGCGGGTATCGAGCATTTCGTGTTCGTCACCGGGCGCGGCAAGGGTGTGATCGAGGACTATTTCGACATACAGTTCGAGCTTGAGCAGATGCTGCGCGAGCGCAACAAAAATGCCGAGCTTACCCTGCTCGCAGACCTGCTGCCGACGGCTGGCACAGCAAGCTTCACCCGCCAGCAGGTGCCGCTTGGTCTGGGCCACGCCGTGTGGTGTGCGCGTGATATTGTTGGGAACGAGCCGTTTGCCGTGCTCCTGCCCGACATGATCATGTCTTCGGAGAAGAGCTGCCTGAAGGGCATGGTGGAGATCTACGAGCAGACCGGCGGCAATGTGCTGGCTGTGGAGGAGTGCGACCCGGAGATGGCCCACAAATACGGGATCGTCGGCGTCGGCGACAAGGTGGGCGAGGGTTTCAAGATCACCGCGATGGTGGAAAAGCCCGCCAAGGGAACGGCACCGTCGAATTTCTACATCAACGGCCGTTATATCTTGCAGCCCGAGATCTTCAGCATTCTGGAAACGCAGGAGCGTGGAGCCGGCAACGAAATCCAGCTTACCGACGGAATGCTGGCGCTGGCCAAGAGCCAGGAGTTCGCCGCCTATCACTTCAAGGGACAGACCTTCGATTGCGGCGCCAAGGACGGCTTCATTCTCGCCAATCTCGCCTTCGCCTTGCAGCGTGGCGACATCCGTCCAGCGATCGAAGGTCCACTGAAGGACATGGCGGCCAAGTTGGGCTGACCAGGGAAAGCTTGTTTCCAAGAACTTGCGCCCGGGCACCACGTCCCGGGCGTTTTGTTATCTGCGCAGTGTCAGCCCAAGACCGGCGCTCAGGGTTTCCGTATCGGTGCTGCTTCGGTCGGTATATTCGTATTCGACGGCGCCGGTGAGATCGAGATAGCGGCTGAGGCTCCAGGTGAGGCCGGCTCCGGTGAGCCACGTTGTTTCGTCCGCGCCCTGCGGGAAGACCCGCTCAGTGGCGCCACCGGTCAGACGGCCAACCAGATTGTGCCGCAGCTGATGCGTAAGGTTTGCGGTGGCAGTGTATTCCACCCAGCCGCTCGCTCCAGGCGTTGCAGAATCACGCAGCGTGGTTCGCAGAGCAAGCTCCAGTTCGGTGCCGCGCTGCGGCGACCACACCGTCCGCCCGTCGATCGTCAGGCCATCAAGGGCTGCGAGGCGGGCGTCGTCATACTCGACGCGTTCGTAGCCCACACCAAGCTCGCTTCTCAGTTTCTCGCCAAGATCAAGCTCAAGGCCGCTGCGGCCGCCATAGGTCCAGGATGAACGCTCATAGCCGGCGGCGTCGCGCGTATGGTCATAGAAGTTACGTCCTCCTCTGACTTCCACGAACGGAATGAGTGCTGGCGAAATCTCGTAGCCGAGGCGCAGGCGCCCATCGACCAGGGTATGGTCGCGGTCGCTCAGGTCGAGGCGAGATCCGTTCTCCAGTCGCGCATCTCCGTAAACTTCGCGGCTGATCCCGAGGCCCGCGAGCCCGCGAAGAATGCCTGCATCGCGTTCAAGCGTCACTCCCCCGTTGAACTGGTGGACGCCGGATTGAGCCGATGCGCCGCCGATAGCGTTCGGGTCGCTGTTGTCCTCGCGCTCGAAGTCATAGCCGGCAGAAATGTTGACGATGGTGTCATCAACGAGATCAAGGCGGAGATTGGCATCGATCTGGCCCTCCGGCTTGGGCTGATCGCCGCCCCCGAAATTGCGTTCGTGGGTCGCTTCGCCGTTGATGGAGAGCTGATGGCGTGACCAGTCTGAGGTCAGCGTGCCGCGAATGGTGGTTCCCAGATAGCTGCGGCTTGTTTCGGTGCTGCCGTCGCGGATCGTTTCCCGGTTGATCGACTGGCTGATGGAGGGGCGAAGGAGGAGGGTGCCAAAACGGACACCGGTCGGATCTCCCGGAATGGGGGGCGCCTCCTCGTCTGCCGGGTCGTCCAACGGGGGGGCGACGAGGTCTGTGTCGGCTTGGGTAAGGTCGTCCACGTAGGGCGGATCGTTTGCGGGGGTGCTGTTGCCTGCGGGTATTGCGCCGGTGGTCAGAGCTGCGGGATCGGACGGATTGCTTGCGGCCGTGGGGTTGGCGGCAGCGGTCTCGCCTGTTGCTGAGCGGGATGCCGATGTTCCGGCCGATGTCTGGATAAGCGTCTGGGTGGCGGAGGTGCGCGCCGCCGCCTGATCCGAACCGCCGCCCTCGGTGCCGTTCATCGCGTTTGTGGGACTAAAGCTGCTGGGTGATCGCGGAGGCACCGAGGATGGGTAAAGTGTTTGCGCGACAGCATGCACCGGAGAGACGAACGTGGAACAGGCAAGCAGAACTGCCAGCGCTCGCCCATGCGACGCTGTACCTCCAGCCGATTTGCCAGTCGTCCTCATTGCTATTCCCGGGCCCTTGCGATCGTTACGCAAAGGTAAAGTCATGTGGTTAACAGATGGTGTTGCCGAGTGAATGGGGTGCAGCAGCCCTCCAGTCTCGTGCCCGTAGACTTCAAATCGCAAAGGGGATACATGCCGCTTATGAGCAAGAGTGCGCCCCCTGCGGTCGAACGGGATGTGATTGAATCCGCCCTCAGGACCATCAGCATCGAGAGAAACGGCCTTGAATCGCTTGAGCGTGCGCTGCAAGCCGGGCTCGCTGAACCGTTTCGACGGGCCGTCGAGCTTATCCTGGAGCTTGCTGGCCGGGTGATCATTACCGGGGTCGGCAAGAGTGGCCATATCGGTGCAAAGCTTGCGGCCTCACTTGCGTCTACGGGCACGCCAGCCTCTTTCGTGCATGCAGCCGAGGCAAGCCACGGAGATCTGGGAATGATCTCGCGCGCCGATGCTGTCTTGGCTGTGTCCTGGAGTGGAGAAACGGCGGAGCTGCAGACAATCGTCGCTTATTGTCGACGTTTTTCGATCCCGCTCATCGCGCTGACTGCGGGAGAGATCTCAACCCTTGCACGCGAGTCCGACATCGTGCTGCTTCTGCCGAAGGAGCAGGAGGCCTGTCCGCACGGACTGGCACCGACGACGTCGACACTGATGCAGCTTGCCGTTGGCGATGCCTTGACGGTGGCGCTCTTGGAAGCCCGAGGCTTCACCGCTCTCGATTTTCGCGTCTTCCATCCTGGCGGCAAACTTGGAGCGATGCTTAGCTATGTTGGGGACGTGATGCACACGGGCGATCGCATCCCGCTCGTGCCACGCGGCACGCCGCTGCCGGATGCGGTGATGGTGCTTTCGGAGCGGCGCTTCGGCTGCGTTGGCGTTCTGGATCAGGACGGCAGGTTGTGCGGCATTGTCACGGATGGTGACCTGGCGCGCGGCCTCAACCTCAATCTGGGGGCGATGCTGGTGGACGACATCATGACGCGCTCGCCGAAGACGGTTAGCGAGAAGACGTTGGCGACCGCCGCAATGGCGGTCTTGAACCAGCATAACATCTCGTCCCTGATGGTGACGGACGATGAGCGTCATCCGGTGGGCATTGTCCATTTCCACGATCTGCTGCGCATCGGCGTCGCCTGATCAGGCAGGTTCGACCCTCAGATCACGTCCCTCTGCTGAGGTGATCTTCACCCGCGTGCCTGCCGGCAGGTCAGGCCCCATGACGGGCCACCAGGTATCGTCCAGATGCACCCGGCCGCGGCCTTCGCGGATCGGCTCGCGAAGCGTGGCGGTGCGGCCGACGAGGCTTTCGCCACGTCTGTTGAGAAGCGGTTCGTCCGTATCGCGATTGTTGGAATAGAAGCGCCGGCCAACAAGCGCCAACGCGCCCGCCAGTGCGGCAAATAGCACGAATTGCAGCTGCCACGACCAGAAGGCGGCGTCCCAGAAGAGAAGGGAGACGGCCCCGATCACGACCGCCGCGGCCCCGATCCAGATCAGGAATACGCCCGGCACCAGCAGCTCTGCTGCCAGGAGAAGAATGCCAAAGATCCACCAGCTCCAAGGCCCGAGGTTGAGGACAAGCGCCTGCAACATGGCTCAGGTCTCGTTTCGCGGCGCGAAAGGATTGACCGGGCGCGCCGGGGAGGCAGGCGTGGTAGAGGTCGTGCGAGGCGGTGTCGGGGGAGTTGGCGGCTGCTGCGCAACGCTTGGTCGGGGGCGAGGCGGCCCATCACCATCGCCGAAGACATCTTTCGCAATGGCGCCGATGCCGGCCAGCGAGCCGATCAGCGAGGAAGCTTCCATCGGCATCAGCACGATCTTGGAGTTCGGCGCCTTTCCGATTTCCGCCAGCGCTTCCGTGTAGCGCTGTGCGACGAAGTAGTTGATTGCCTGCATGTCTCCCGCAGCAATGGCCTGGGAGACATATTGGGTGGCCTTGGCTTCGGCTTCGGCGAGACGTTCGCGCGCCTCTGCCTCGCGGAATGCGGCTTCCCGTTCACCTTCCGCCTGGAGGACTGCGGCCTGTTTGGCGCCTTCGGCGCGCAGGATTTGCGCGTTGCGCGAGCCTTCCGCCTCCAGCACCTGTGCACGCTTCTCGCGCTCGGCCTTCATCTGCCTGCCCATGGATTCCACCAGGTCGCGCGGCGGCTGGATGTCCTTGATCTCGACGCGGGTGACCTTGATCCCCCAGGGGCCGACAGCCTCATCCACCACCCGCAACAGCCGTTCATTGATGACTTCGCGGTTGGAGAGCAGCTCGTCGAGATCCATCGAACCCATAACGGACCGAATATTGGTCATCGTCAGGTTCTGGATGGCGTTTTCGAGGTTGGAGATCTGGTAAGCCGCCTGCGCCGGGTTCAGGACCTGATAGAAGGCCACGGCATCGGCGGAGACGCTGGCATTATCCTTGGTGATGACCTCTTGGGTGGGAATATCCAGCACCTGCTCCATGACATTCATCTTGGCGCCAAGGCGTTCGATGAAGGGCGTGATCAGATTGAGGCCCGGATCCAGCGTGCGCGTATAGCGCCCGAAGCGTTCGACGGTGTAGCGGTAGCCCTGCGGCACCGTTTTGATCCCCGCAAACAGAACGAGGATCACCAGCAGCACGATCGCAATCACGACGATGTCGAAACCGCCCATAACCATGTTCAATCCTCCATCTCACTCGATGGAGGATTGCTATCATGTTCCTGCGCAGGAGGGAAACTTGCTTGTCGGGCGGCTTCACACCCAGCCCTGCAGCTCCCTTCGAACCACTTTCTCCAGCACACGCATGCCTTCGGGGCTGTCGTTGAGGCACGGAATGTGCAGGAACTTCTCGCCGCCGTGATGCTGGAAGATTTCGCCTGCTTCACCGGCGATCTCTTCCAATGTCTCGAGGCAATCGGATACGAAGCCCGGATTGATCACGGCAATGCGCTTGATGCCCTCGTCGCCCAGCTTCTCCATGGTCTTGTCAGTATAGGGCTGTAGCCATTCCTCGGGCCCAAAGCGGGACTGGAACGTGACCATGAACTTTTCTTTCGGCAGGCCGAGGCGCTCGCGCAGCAGCCGCCCCGTCTTCTGGCAGTGGCAGTGATAGGGATCGCCCTGCTTGAAGTAGGATTGCGGGATGCCATGGAAGGATGCCACCAGCATTTCCGGTTCCCAGTCGATCTTCGCCAGGGCCTTCTCGACCGAGACCGCAAGCGCATCGATGTAGGTCGGATCATCGTGATAGGGCGGAACCGTGCGAAGCGCCGGCTGCCAGCGCATCTTCATCAGGTGCTCGAAGGCCTTGTCGTTGACGGTCGCCGTCGTCGAGGCCGCATATTGCGGGTAAAGCGGGAAGAGCAGGATCCGTTCGCAGCCCTGCGCATACAGTTCATCGATCTTGGAGGCGATCGACGGGTTGCCGTAGCGCATCCCCCAATCGACCACGACGTTCGGCAGATCCTTCATCGCAGTTGCCATCAGTTCCGCCTGATTGCGGGTGTAGGTGCGCAGATAGCTCTCGTTCAGGTCCTTGTTCCAGATTTCCTCGTAGGCCTTGCCGACCTTCTGTGGGCGCTTGTTGAGCACGATGCCGTAGAGAATCGGGTACCAATAGAGCCGCGACCACTCGATGACGCGCCTGTCGGACAGGAATTCCGCCAGATAGCGCCGCATCGGCCAGTAGTCAGTGCCGTCGGGAGTGCCGAGGTTGACGAGCAGAACGCCGACCTTCCCGAACTTGATCTGTGGGTGGCCGGGCGGCATGTGGCGGGCAGTCACGTCCATCTGTTTATTCCAATTGCTGTTTCAGCGGCTATTACGATGCCGCGGGCTGTTTGGTTTTATCTATGCACTAAAAATGGCCCGGGGAAGGCCCGGGCCGCGTCGAAAGGCAGGACAAATCGTCTCTAGTTGGTCGGTAGCTCCAGCTCCTGCCCGATGGCGAGCAGGTTGGGATTGGAAAGGTCGTTAGCCTCGGCGATTTTCGTCCATGCGCGGCCGTCTCCATAGGTGGCTTCTGCGATCCTCCAGAGGGATTCGCCCCGAACGACAGTATGCCGCGCCGCAGTTGTGGAGGAGGCTGGCTCTGCAGCAGCGGCAGGCTCCTGTGCAGGCGCAGCCGGTGGGGCGGCGGTTTCAGCAGGCGTCGCGGAGGGAGATGGCGCCGGAGCCTGAGCCTGAGGAGCGGGAGCCTCTGCCTCAGCCTGTGCAGTCTCCGCAGCTGGCGTGACTTCGGTTATGCGGCCATCCGTATAGGGTTTGTAGGGATTGTTCGCCGACAGGTAGTCAGCGACAGCCTGCTCCAGATTGGGGCCGAAATCGTAGGGGTTGACCGCGTAGGTGGCGAATATCTCATAGCCGTCGCCACCGCCGCGGACATAGTTGTTGGTTACGACACCATAAGTCTTTTCCGGATCGAGCGGTACAAAGCCATCCCCTTCCTTGACCTGAACGTCCGTGATGCGCTCGCCCGCCGGCCTGGACTTGTCGAAGGCGTATTTCATCCCGGCGACCTGCGGGAAGCGACCGGCGACCTCCTCGATCTGGCCGACGCCATTCTCCAAGGCGGCACGAAGATCGGAGCCCTTGAGCTGGAAGGTCGCAATAGTGTTCTGGAACGGCAGGACGGTCAGGACCTCGCCCATGGCCACCTCGCCGGCGTCGATCGAGGCGCGGAGGCCACCACTGTTGGCAATCGAGATGGTGATGCCCTGATCCTTGACGCGATCCAGCTGCGCATCGGCCACCAGGTTGCCCATCGAGCACTCTTCGACGCGGCATACATTGCGATCGCCGACGATGACGTCGTCGGTGGAGCCGACCACTTTCTGCTTCAGTTCTTCCAGCGGCCTGCCAAGTTCTTCCACCTTCGCAGCAAAGCCGGCATCGGGTACGACCGTCGAATCCAGAAGCTGAGGTGCGCCTTCGGCCGATGTGACGACACCATTGTCGTCGAACACGATTTTCAGATCGCCAAGGTATTTTGAATAGGCATAAGCCTGGACAATCGGAACATCCGTCCCGCCCGGGTTCTTCACGAGGGTCGGATAGGGACCGGCGGCCTTGTCGTCTGTGCTGGAAAGAAGCGTGTGGCTGTGGCCGCCGACGATGACATCGATGCCGTCCACGGCTGCGGCGATCTGCTTGTCGCGTTCGTAGCCGACATGGGACAGCAGCACGATCTTGTTGATCCCTTGGCCCTGAAGGTCGGAGACTGCCTTGTTGAGATACTCGATCTCGTCTTCAAAGCGGATCTGCTCACCGGGCGAGGACGTCTCGTCCGTGTCGGTCGCAAGGACCGACACGACGGCTACTTTCTCGCCGCCCATCTCCTTGATGATGTATGGCTCGAACTTTCCGGCGACCGGGCTGCCTTCGGCCGCAATCGTGTTGCCGGAGATGATCGGGAACTCGGCGGCATCGATGAAGTTCAGCAGTTCCTCCGGACCGTCATCGAACTCGTGATTGCCGATCGCCATGGCGTCAAAGCGAATGCCGTTCATGAAGTCGGCAATCGGGCCGCTCTTGAACATGCTGTAGAAGAGCGAGCCCTGGAACTGGTCGCCGGCGTCGAGCACCAGGACGTTTGCGTTCTGCAATTCGCCGCGACGGGTGTCGATTGCAGTCTTCACGCGGGCGATGCCGCCGAAGCACTCGTTCTTGGAGGCTTCTTCTGCCGAGCACGTGCTGTCGTATTTGTTGATCGCTTCGATCCGGGAATGGAGATCGTTGATGTGCAGGATATTGAGTTCGTAGTCGGCGAATGCCATGCCGGCAAAAAGGGCGACCGCCGAAGCCGTCATCAGTCCCAGTCTCAACGTCTTCATCATCTTCATCTCCTGGTTAAGTTCGCTAAGTCCTAGGATCCGCCTAGAGCCGGATCCATCGGAGCCCGCGTCCGGGGTGCCCGTTCAGGTGCTAGCATGTTTTCATCAAGGGCATGCGACATCAAGGAAAACGTTGGACGCTCCAAGCGAAGCGTTCTGCCATGCACAAAAACAAAACCCCGCCGGAGCGGGGTCTGAAAGATCATGAGGCCGGCCTTAGCTGCGGCGGGTCAGGGAGAACTGCGCGCCGCTATCCTGCGTGCAGTTGAGCTGGCTTGGCGTCGCCAATGCGCAATTGACGCGCGACTGGGTGTTGCGCACCAGCGAGGTCATGTTGATTTCGACCAGTGTTGGCGACAGACTGACATAGGTGCCCGAGGCCAGAAGCGTGTTGCTGTCGGTCGAGCGGGTGTTGAAGGTTCCGCCCTGGAAGGTTGAGATGATGCCATTCGGATCCGCCCAGGTACCTTCGACACCCTGCGGCGCTGCCGCCACCCGCTGCGGCGATGTGCGCGGCGGGGCAGAGGATACGCAAGCGCTCAGCGTGGCTGCAGCAATGAGCACGAGGCTCGCTTTGAATTTCATGGTCAGTGTCTCCCGCAGTTCTACACGGCGGAGGCCGTGGCAACACGATCCCCTATCTAGCGCAGCCTGACGCCTTGCACAGCTTTTTTCGCCAGTTTCAACAGGGGAAACGTCCTGATGTGGTACAGTTTCCCCTGCGAATGGTTTCCTGCCCCCTTCAGCGAACGAGGATGTTCCTGAACTGCCAGGGATCAGACGTGTCGATATCCTCCGGAAAGAGACCTGGGCGCCCATCGAGCGGGGTCCAATCCGTGTAGTGGCCTTCCACCGGGCCGAGATAAGGCATCTGGACTTCAAGGCAGCGCTTGTAGTCCACTTCGTCAGCCTCGACGATCCCGGCCTTCGGGTTCTCGAGCGCCCAGACCATGCCGGCGAGCACGGCGGAGGTGACCTGGAGACCGGTGGCGTTCTGGTAGGGGGCGATGCGGCGGGTTTCTTCCAGGGACAGGCGTGATCCGTACCAGTAGGCGTTCTTTTCGTGTCCATAAAGCAGGACGCCAAGTTCATCCACGCCATCCACCAGTTCGTCTTCGTCCAAGACATGTTGGACGGATTGAGCCTTGCCGCCGTTGCCGAACATCTCATGCAGAGACAGGACGGCGTCGTTGCAGGGATGATAGGCGTAGTGGCAGGTCGGGCGATAGCGAACTTCGCCGTCCTTGTCGCGGACGGTGTAATAGTCGGCGATCGATATGGACTCGTTATGGGTCACGAGGAAGCCGTATTGCGGACCGGGCGTGGGGCACCAGGTGCGCACGCGCGTATTGGCACCTGGCTGTTCCAGATAGATGGCGGCCTTGCAGCCCTTTTTGTGCTTCTTGGCGTTCTTCGGCATCCAGTTTTCATGCGTGCCCCAGCCCAGTTCCGAAGGCTGAAGACCTTCCGAAATGAAGCCCTCCACGGACCAGGTGTTCCAGAAGACGTCGAGAGGCTTCGGGTTCTTGGTGCGCTGTGTGTCGCGCTCGGCGATATGGACGCCCTTGACGCCCGCCTTCTTCATCAGTTTCGCCCAGCCTTCGCGATCATCCGCGGCCGGCTCTTCGAACTTGAGACCGATCTCGGTGGCGACGTCGACGAGAGCCTGCTTGACGAACCAGGAGACCATGCCAGGGTTTGCGCCGCAGGTGGAGACGGCCGTGGTGCCGCCGGGGTTCTTCGCTTTTTCCTGGCGCACCGTTTCACGCAGCGCGTAGTTGGTGCGCTCTGAGTTGTCCATCGAGGTGTCGAAGTAGAAGCCGAGCCATGGCTCCACGACGGTGTCGATGTAGAGGACGTCCATCTTGCGGCAAAGCTTCATCAGGTCGAGCGATCCGGTATCGACGGAGAGGTTGACGCAGAAGCCCTGGCCGCCCCTGCCATCGTCGAGCAGGGGCTTCAGGAGCTCCTTGTAGTTCTCCTTCGTCACGTATTCCTTGATGTGCTTGACGCCATGCTTGTCGAGCAGTTCCGCACCATCGTCGCGCGGATCGATGACGACCATCCGGCTCTTGTCGAACTTGAAATGGCGCTCGATCAGCGGCAGCGTGCCACGGCCGATCGACCCAAAACCGATCATCACGATCGGGCCTGTAATTTCTGCGTGAACCGGATAGTTCTGTTCTGTCATAAATCTCTCCTTCACCGCCTCGGCATCACGCCGCTGCGCCGCTTGTGGACAGGGAACGGATGGGAGCGCTCGATCGCAATTTCGGCGCTCTAGATCATAAATCCCCGTCACAATAAAGAGGTTGCGAAGGAGGGTGCATAAAGCGTCATCTCGCTGCTTTATGCCCCTCTATGCCGGGCGGTTTCGTCGCAGATGATCCACCAGTGCCCGCAGCTTGGGCGCCATGTTACGACGGCTTGGATAGTAGAGGTAGAAGCCGGGAAAACGGGGACTGTATTCCTCAAGAAGTGGTACCAGCTCACCGCGTTCGATGAGGGGGCGGAAGCTCTCCTCCATGCCAAAGCTGATGCCGGCACCCGCCACGGCCAGGCGGACCATCAGCGCCATGTCCGTCGTCGTGATGTGATCTCCGACGGCCACGGCGAATTCCTTCCCGTCCTCGGAAAATTCCCACCGATAGGAGGCGCGACCGGGGCCGATGCGCCAGCCGATCGTGCGGTGGTTCACCAGGTCGCGTGGATGCGAGGGGACGCCAAAACGTTTCACGTAGTTCGGCGACGCCACCGCCAGTTGGCGCTGGTCGCCGGAAACCGGAACGGCGATCATGTCCTGGGCGATCACCTCGCCGAGCCTGACGCCGGCATCATACCCTTCTTCGACAATATCAAACACATCATCCGTGACGGTGATGTGGATACTGACATGCGGGTTGTCCGCGGCGAAGGAAGCAAGCAGCGGGCCGGACAGGAAGCTCTCGGCAATCGAGGAGGCGGCGAGGTTCAACTGGCCGCGCGGACTGTCGCGCAGGTTGCCGGCTGCTTCTATGGCGGCGCGGACGCCCGCAAGAGCCGGGGCGGCATCAGTGTAAAGACGCTCTCCCGCTTCCGTTAGGGAGACGCTGCGGGTCGTCCGGTTCACAAGCGCTATGCCCATCGACTCCTCCAGCTTTCTCATGGTCTGACTCACCGCTGCACGCGTCACCCCGAGTCGGTCGGCAGTGGCCCGAAAATTCTTCTCTTCGGCGACCGTGATGAAGACGGCGAGGGCGTTAAGGTCCGGCGTCATTGGTTAGAGCTCCTTACTAATGCGGGAAGCGCCAGGCGGATACCGATGACAATGCTGGGGGCTTATCTTCTGTTCAAGCCCGACACTGGGCTGAACAGGGAGAAAAGCATGGACAAGATCATTCTCATTACAGGCGCCTCCAGCGGCATCGGCGCAGGGATCGCCCGCGAACTTGGCAAGGCCGGCGCCACCCTGATGCTCGGGGCTCGCCGCACTGAACGTCTCGAAGAGCTGGCGGACGAGATACGAGGTCACGGCGGCAGGGTAGCAACCCGCCGCCTCGACGTCACCGATCGTGGGGATGTGGCCGCCTTCGCCGAGGCCGCCCGGAATGAATTCGGCCGCGTTGACGTCATCGTCAACAATGCAGGTGTCATGCCGCTGTCGCTCATGGCCTCGCTGAAGGTCGACGAGTGGGACCGGATGGTCGATGTCAACATCAAGGGCGTGCTCTACGGAATCGCAGCGGTGCTGCCGGAGATGACGAAGCGCGGCTCCGGCCACATCATCAACATTGCCTCCATTGGTGCGCTTAGCGTTGCTCCAACTGCCGCGGTCTATTGCGCCACCAAGTTTGCCGTGCGGGCCATTTCCGATGGGTTGCGCCAGGAGCGGGAAGACATCCGTGTCACCTGCATACATCCGGGCGTGGTGGAGAGCGAACTGGCTAACACGATCACGGACCCGACAGCCGCCGAGGCGATGAAGAGCTACCGTGCCATTGCGCTGCAGCCGGATGCCATCGGCCGCGCCGTTCGCTTTGCCATCGAACAGCCGGAGGACGTGGACGTCAACGAGATCGTCGTGCGGCCGACGCGGTCGCCGAACTGAGGAGAGATAGATGGCAAACCGGCACTCGATTCTATTCGCCGCAGCACTTGCGGGCGCGGCACCCAACACCGCAACTGCCGAGGAACAGATGACCAATCAGGTTGAAGTGCAGACCCATCCCTATGTCGGCATGTGGGCGACGGATGATAAACGCATCCGTCACGAACTCCTGCCCAATGGCCGCTACGACGAAGCCCGAGGCAATCGCGAAAGCGCTTACCAGGGCCGCTATGTCGTCACGGGCAATCACATCGACTACTGGGACGACACCGGATTCACTGCAGACGGCGAATTCGTGGACGAGGACACGCTGCACCACGCAGGCATGATCCTGCGGCGGCAGCGTTAATCTTCGAACAACTCGGCAGGGATCAGCCCGCGCAGGGCATTGCCGACGAAGATCCGGCGGTTCGACAGAGCCGTCGGCTTCAGTACTTCGGAACGAGCCTTGCCCTCGCGGATCAGTTCGGCGCGCAGGATGCCGGGCAGGAGGCCGCTGGAAATCGCCGGGGTGAGAAGCGTGCCATCCCCGGTCTCGACGAAGAGATTGGTGATGGTGCCTTCACAGAGTTCGCCCCGCTCGTTGAGCAGAAGCACCTCGTCGGCTTCCTCCAGTGAAAACTCCGCGCGGGCCGTGTCGTAGAGATCGCGGCGCGTCGTCTTGTGCTTGAGAAACGCGTCGTCGGATGAGAGGCGCTGCGTGGCGATGCGCAGCCGCCAGATCTTTCCTTCCGCGTCCGGCTGGAAGGGGGCGGTGGTGACTTCCGTCTTGCCGCGGTAGCTGACGGAGAGGCGAACCCGTAGCGGCTGGTCGCCGCTGACGGCGAGCTTGAGTGCCATGGCCGGATCGGCAGGAGGCAGGAAACCCAGGGCGTCGATCGAACGGTTCAAGCGTCTCAGGTGCTGGTCGAGCCGCAGGAAGCCCTGTTCAGGTTCCCAGCGCAGCGTTTCGATCAGTGCGAGATCGCCTGTTTGCCGACTGCGAACTGTGCTTTTAGAAGACATTCCTGATATTCCGCCTCGGCCGTCGAATCGAACACGATCCCCCCGCCGACATTGAAGACGGCCTTTCCGTCGTTGAAAAGGCTCAGCGTTCGGATCGCCACCGAAAACTGCATCGGCCCTGCCGGATCGCACCAGCCGATCGCGCCGCAATAGACGTCGCGTGGACGATCCTCCAGTTCCTGCAGTATGCGCATCGCCCACATCTTCGGGGCTCCGGTGATGGAGCCGCAGGGGAAGAGGGCAGTCATGATCTCCGGCAGGCCGATCTCCGGCCGCAGACGCGCGCGAACATGGCTCACCATCTGGTGGACGGTCGGATAGGTTTCGATCGCGAAGAGCTTCGGCACGGACAGTGTGCCGACCTCGCTGATCAGCGAGATGTCGTTGCGTAGGAGATCGACGATCATCCGGTTTTCGGCCTGCGTCTTCCCGTCCGCCAGCATGGCAGCGACAATCGCTTCGTCCTCTTCGGGCGTGACGCCACGCGGCGCAGTCCCCTTCATCGGGTGCGTCTCGATCCAGCGGTCGCCGTCGACACGGAAGAAGAGTTCGGGCGAGCGCGACAGGACGAGTGGCCCCCCGAGATCGACCAGCGCCCCGTAGTGCACGGGCTGGCGGGCGACGAGCGACCAGAAGGCGCGCAATGGATCGCCAGCCCAGCGGGCCGTGATCGGCATGGTGAGGTTTGCCTGGTAGATGTCCCCCCGGCGCAGGTGCTCGTGCAGCCTGTCAAACCGTTCGCGGTAGGTTTCGAAGTCCCATGCAGCGCGGGGCAGGGACAGAAGCTGCTGATGCTCCTCCGGCGGGGGTGGGGTTGCAAGGGAACGTCCATCCGGTGCTGGACCATCGAAGATGCCCATGGCCAACAGCGGCGTTTCCCGATTGTCGACGATCAACGGCCGCAGCTTCTCCTCGAAGACGAAGCCGGCCTCATAGGAGAGGTAGCCGGCAAGCCAGAAGCCGTCCTGCCGTGCCTGTTCCAGCCGGGCTAGCGCAGGTAGTACCTCGTCCGCCGTCCGGGCGATGACGAGGTCGCGCGGCTCGCGGAACAACAGGCTTTGCGACCGTTTGTCGTCGCGGAAGAGGACGTAGGGGCTGTGCTTCATGTAAACATTATGCCCGAGCTGCCCCGACGCGTCTCAAGCCTTGTCCAGCGCCTCCAGTTCGTCGATCAGCCCCTCGATCATCGACAGGCCCTTCGACCAGAAGGAGGGGTCGGTGGCATCGAGCCCGAAGGGCGCCAGCAGTTCCGAGTGGTGCTTCGTGCCACCGGCCTTGAGGAGATCGAAGTACTTCTGCTGGAAGCCTGGTTCGGCGTTCTGGTAGACCGCGTAGAGGGAGTTCACCAGGCAGTCGCCGAAGGCGTAGGCATAGACGTAGAAGGGGGAGTGGATGAAGTGGGGGATATAGGCCCACCATGTCTCGTAGCCTTCCGAAATGCGGATCGCCGGCCCGAGACTTTCCTCCTGTACAGAAAGCCACAGCTCACCGATCTGCTCTGAGGTCAGCTCGCCGTCCTTGCGCGCAGTGTGGAGCTTGCGCTCGAACTCGTAGAAGGCGATCTGGCGGACCACCGTGTTGATCATGTCTTCGACCTTCTGGGCGAGCATGGCCTTGCGTTCCTTGCTGTCCTTCGTCTTGTCGAGAAGGGCGCGGAAGGTCAGCATCTCGCCGAAGACGGAGGCAGTTTCCGCGAGCGTCAGCGGTGTCTGCGCCATCAGCGCGCCCTGTTCGCCGGCCAGCACCTGATGCACGCCATGGCCGAGTTCGTGGGCGAGAGTCATCACGTCGCGCGGCTTCCCCATGTAGTTGACGAGCACGTAGGGGTGGGCCGAGGGCACGGTCGGATGGGCAAAGGCGCCCGGCGCCTTGCCCGGGCGGACGGGCGCGTCGATCCATTCCTCGTCGAAGAAGCGGCGGGCGATATCCGCCATTTCCGGGGCGAAGCCGGCATAGGCGGAAAGCACGGTTTCCTTCGCATCCGGCCAGGAAATGAGCGCCTTCGGCGTTTCCGGCAGCGGCGCATTTCGATCCCAGAAGTTCATCTGATCCATGCCGAGCCACTTCGCCTTCATCTGATAATAGCGGTGCGACAGGCGCGGATAGGCGTCGCGGACGGCGGTGGCCAGCGCATCGACCACTTCGCGCTCCACCCGATTGGCGAGATGGCGGCTGTCGGCGATGTCCTCGAAGCCGCGCCAGCGATCGGAGATTTCCTTGTCCTTGGCCAGCGTGTTGGTAACCAGCGTGAAGACCCGGATGTTCTGCTGGAAGGTTTTCGACAGGGCCTGGGCTGCCTTGCGGCGCACTGGCTCCTCCGGCTCCTGCAGCATGTTGAGCGTGAGCTCGAGCGGCAGTTTCTCCCCATCGATCTCGAAGCGAAGCTCCGCCATGGTCTCGTCGAAGAGACGGTTGAAGGCGGCGGCACTGGTCATCGACTTTTCGAGGAAGAGCTGCTCGAGCTTGTCGTCGAGCTGGAAGGGCTTGTCCTTGCGCAGGTCGACGATCCAGGGACGGTAATGCCCCGCCTGCGGATCGCGCTCCATCGCCGCGTCCACGACAGCATCCTCAATCCGATTGAGCTCCAGCGCGAAGAACAGAAGGTGGGATGAAAGGTCCGTGAGCTTCGACTGCACGTCGCCGTAGAACTTGCCGTTGGCCGGATTTGAAGTGTCGGAGAAATAGGTGAGACCGGCAAAGGAGCCGATCTTGCCCAGAAGATCCTCAAGTGCCTCGTACTCAGCCAATGCCTGGCCGAGACCCGCGGCGCCAGTCTTCTTGGCAGCGTCGCCTAGCTTGCCCTTCCACTTCGCCTCGAACTCCCGGGACAGCGTGGCTGCCCGCTCCATGTCGGAACGAAATTCCTCGGATTCGCGCGAGGGATAGAGATCAGAGAGCTTCCAGGCCGGCAGGTCACCAAGGGATGGGAGCACAGCTGCGCCTTGCTGCGCTGGCGATTGCAGTGCGGGCACAGAGTTCTCGGGGCGTCTCATTACCATTTCCCTTCTGGTCGATCACGTTCAACGGCTCTCATTCCGTGGAAGCCATTAAAATGCAAGCATTTCTGAAAACACGATGTTCAAGCCTCTCTGCGAAAACCGGCGACATTCCATACCACCTTGGACATTATGATTGATGTCAGGAGCCGAGCATGATCGCCCAAATCCTTGTTATAGATGACGATCCAATTCAGCGCCGTCTCTTGAAGAACGCGCTGGAAAGCTATGAGCACGTCGTGCACCTGGCCGAGAACGGTCGTGCAGGTCTGGAGTTCCTGCGGCAGCGGGGCAATCAGATCGACGTGATTGTGCTTGATCTGGAGATACCCGCCGGGGACGGGGAAAGCCTGGTGGCAGAGATTCGTCGCACCGAGGTGGAAACGCCGATCATCGTACAGACGAGCCAGGCGGAGAGCGACGCCGTGGTCCAGGCGATGCGTATCGGCGCGTTTGATTTCGTGGTGCGGCCGGTCTCGCCCGAACGAATCGCCGCTTCCGTCGGCAATGCCCTGAAGCTCGGGCAGAAGGACGGAGGCAGCAAGGCTTCCCGCAAGTCGCGTTCGGGAGCCGTGAATTTTTCCGATATCGTGGCGGCAAGTGCCGACATGCTGCGGGTCATGGAACTTGCCGAGCGTGCGGCCGACTCGTCCATTCCCGTCGTGCTGGAGGGCGAGGCAGGCGTTGGCAAGGAACTCGTCGCTCGCGCAATCCATTCCGCCAGCGAGCGTGCGTCCAAGCCATTTGTCGCGGTGAGCTGCAGCGCAATCGCGCCGGAACTCCTGGAGGCCACCCTTTTCGGAAGCGAGCTGAGCGGCGAACAACAGGCTGGCAAGTTTGCTGAAGCCAATGGCGGAACGCTCTTTCTGGATGATATCGGAGATCTGCCGATCGATGTGCAGATCAAGCTGCTGCGAGCGGTTCAGCAGGGTGAGATAGAGCCGCGTGGCAGTTCCGGCGTCCAGAACGTGGAGGTGCGCGTTATCTCCGCGACGAAGAAGGACCTCATCGAGGAGGTGCGGGAAGGGCGCTTCCGCGAGGATCTTTATTACCGGCTGAACGTGTTCCCGATCACCATTCCTGCGCTACGCCGGCGCAAGGAGGACATCCCCAATCTGGCGCGCGTGTTTGCAAGCCGCTTTTCCTCGGAACAGAAGCTGCGCACAATCACCGTGGGGCCGGCGGCCATGGCCCTTCTGACAGCCCATGACTGGCCAGGCAATGTGCGGGAGCTGGAAAATGCGCTGTTCCGCGCCGTGGTTCTGGCGCAGGCAGACGAGCTTGCAGAAAGGGACTTCCCACAAATCGCCGCACAGCTGCCGCAATCCGGTGGACCGGCCGGTTTGGAGAGCAGGGGCCAGATTTCACTGTCGCAACGCAAGGGGGAAACTGCACCAAGCAATGCTGCAAACTCCACTGCGGCGTCAGCACTTTCGCGTCTCTCACCTGAGGCGTTCGCAGGGATCGCGCCTTGTCCTGTTCGGCCCGACCCACGCGCCCTTCTGGCGGCCGCCTATCCCGGATCTCCAGCTCCGGAAAACGCAATCCCAACGGTGGACATCTCGGGCGAGGTTCGCAAACTTGCTGATGTGGAAGAAGAACTTATCCGGTTCGCGCTCAAGTTCTACCGGGGGCAAATGAGCCAGGTGGCGCGCAAGCTCGGCATCGGCCGGTCCACGCTTTACCG
>JAEWOP010000219.1 GCA_023399635.1 Pseudomonadota bacterium | reverse complement strand
TTCTGGCGAAGACGAACGGAGACCCTACGCCACCGGAGCCGGGCAAGCTGATCGTCCCGATGATCAAGAAATTCATGGACACGGGCAGAGGATTCGGTAGAGCAAGGCGCAATCTCGACGAGCATGTCACCTCGCCGCTGTTGTCGTAGTCTCGGGGCTTAATTTCACGGTTCGATGCTCCATGCCCAGCCGGTGAGTTGTTGGCTTCGCGAGCGTCGACCCTGTTGCAGCGACGACACGAAGGCTAAGCTGCCCGCCCTGACTAGGCACGAGCAGATCGACACGCTTCGAGGCCGTAGCGTGAAAAAGCGTGGTTACGTCAGATCGGGTACGGAAGCGAGGACAGGGTCGTGAAAACACAGTCGCATCATTATCTTCCGCAGTCGTACTTGGCTGCTTGGAAGGGAGCAGACCACAAACTCACTCGTTACGCCATCAGGTACGGCAATCGAGTATCCGTCGAACGGCGGGGTCCAGCTTCAGTTGGGGAACTCCAGAATCTTTACGCTCTCCCTGGGGTTCCGGATGATCAACGGCAGAAGATCGAGCAGCTATTCATGCAGCGAATCGACGATCGGCTTTCCCGCCCGTTGCGGCGGCTCAAGTGCCGTAACATTCCTACCGACCCTTCTGACCGTGCGAACTGGTCGAGGTTTGTCGCGTCTCTGTATTTCCGCGTTCCGGAAGTGGTCGAAGCGCTCGAGGCAGTCTTCGTTCAAAATTGGTTGCGTGTCTCTGCCCAGTTCATTGCCGGTAATCCGGACTTGGGCTTGAGCGAGCAGCAGATCATGGAGCACTACGAAAACGACGATCCGATGGCTCCTCGGTATTGGTCCAAGATCCTATTGGCCCATCTGGTCATGGACAGCGACGAGGCACATCGGATTGAGGAATTGACTTGGGATGTAGTGGAATTCCTCGACACGACATCCCTGATGACGTCGGACTGCCCTTTGATGATCGTCAGGAGAGGCGATACGGTCTTGGAATCGCTGGCACTGGCTATCGGGCCGAATTTGATGTTCATCGCGTATCGCAGCGAAAAGGATCGAGTTGCTCTCTTGGGCTATTCGCCGATCGATCTGATCGAGCGCTATAACGGTCATGTCGTGGCCCGTGCCCGCGATGTCGTGATCGCGTACGACGATGGAGATCGCGAACAAGTCGAAAATCTGATGTCCACCATGAGAAGGGCATTGTAGTGTAATCTACATCGAGTCCCTCTAACTCGGGAGTGGATATTGTTCGAGTATACCAGGTTCGATGTAGAGATCGTGCGGCGACTTGACTCTGTGGCCCTGACCTGGCCAGAGCGTCATGAAGCAGTAACAGACAGTGGGCTCGGCGGGAATCGCTGTTATCAAGATCTTCGCGGCTTCACCTGGGCGGAGGCAAAGCGCGTCTATCGGTACGAGGCCGATCTGATCTCGCGCCTTGAGAAAACAAGCGATCCCGAGAGCGAATACCATTCGATCGAAGATGAACTCTACGAAGATCCCGATGGAATTTACGGGCTCGATATCGGCGTCGCCTCTACGGTGGCTGCGCTTTCTGCCGCTCGCTATCTGCCGTTCACAAGCTGTAACGGAGGCGCCTACGGCGGTGGTCGCCACCACGAATGGCATCCGCTCGTTGCTTTTTTTGGCCGACCACAGATGGCGGCCCTTCTACTCGAATGTGCTGAGCAGTCCGGCGCCGGAATATCCAGCCGGCCGAGTGGAGATATCCTGGTCTACGCGACCGACGTCCGTGACATGCGTGGGTTCGCTGATGCAGTGATCCAAAGGAGTTCCCAATTTCGTGGCTTGAGATTTTCTGCAGGAAGACGCAAAGGAGGAAACAACAAGGCTGCGGTTCAGCTCAAGCTGTTTTAGAAGTTCACCGAAACAACGAGGATCAGGTTTCCTTCGCGTCAGATTTTTCCGCAAGCCATTCCGCCAAGCTTGCGGATAGCGTTACCACATCCCGCGTCTCGCACTCCCATACCGTCCTCACGTCCCAGCCTTGTTTTCTGAGCTCATCTTCCTTTCGCGCATCCCTATCCACATTCATCGAGAACTTTCGTTGCCAGAAATCGACACGGGTTTTGGGCGAAGTCGCCTTCTTGCATCCTGGATGCCGATGCCAAAAACATCCGTGCACGAAAACTACTTTGCGAAGTCTTGGAAACACCAGGTCGGGACTACCGGGCAGATCTCTGCGATGCAGTCTGAAGCGGTATCCAAGGGCGTGAACCAGACGCCGCACGACCATCTCCGGCTTGGTGTCTTTAGGTCCGATCCTCGACATGAGCGCGGATCGGGCAGGCGAGATGGCCAAGTCCTCAGTTGCCGGCGACGATTTGGTTGGGTCTGCGTTCTGCCCGGATATATCCGTGCTCCTCTATGTAGGTGATGAATGCCGCGACGACTTCGCGCAAATATGCAGCCACTCTGTCACATAGGGAGCGGAGCTCCGTCACGCTATCGTCTTGGCCACATTCGGCAAAAGAAAGCCTACCATGAGCCAAACCGTTTCGAAGGCTCACGATGAGCGCCATTGCTCCCAGATCGTTCCTGACCTTCCGCTTCACGCCTTGATCGGCTCTTCTACTTACACGGAGGTCGAAGCCGATGCGGGATGCGATCTTCTTGATCGCGTTGTCATCCCAATTGCCGCCACCACCTTTTTCTATGTCGAATTCAGGAACGGGCAGTGCTGCTATCAGATGATCGCAAAGAGCAATCGCATCTTCCAGCCTCTTATCCGGCCCCATCGAAACATGCGTCCGAGCCAGATATCGCACCCACTCTCGCCGAAGCTCTGTCGTAAGGTCTCCAGGAGCCCAAGCAGCCTGACGCATCGCAGCCTTGCTCACGGCGTCGAGACAGTTCGTCACCGTAGCCTCGACGAGATTGTAGAGTTGCAAATAGACGCCGGAGTTCAATATGCGCAGCTGCTGGGCCGTGATCGCCGGCCCACCTTCGCCCAGACGAGGAACGCCCGATCGAACGAGCGATTCAATTCCTTCGATAAGGTCGAGATAAGCGGTAATCTCGCCAAGGCGCTCCTCGAACCGCTCCGACAAATCATGCATTCGGGCCGTCCAAGAGAGCTGTCCGGACGTACTCTATCCGCCGCTGAAGCTTCGATCTGACGTTCGCGGCATCCGAAGTGGTGATCTCGCTGAAGTCCTCACTGTCGAGCCAAGCGGCAGTGTCTGGAACATCGATGGAAATTTCCGGCCGTTCACGCAATGCGTGGTCGCTACCTATCGCGATCGCTTCGTAGCGTGCGCGCGGCGTCGTGTTCGGATTGGATGGTTTCCGGAAGCCATTGGGGAAGGCCTTCTGTACGAACTCCAGCATCTGCACGAAGCGGCTGCGATAGGTCTCCGCCAGAGTGGCATCGGCCTCGAATCGCGAGTTCATGTCGCGCGTATACTCGAAGATGAAGCGCGAAGGGCTGTCCTTGTATCCATTGAGGCCGTCGCCATATGCGAAGAAACGCGTGACGAGCTCCTCGGGGATTCTTTCCCTCTCCGATTTTCCGGATACCGGGGCGAGCTCATTGAAGAGAGGGAGTTTCGAGAGCTCGACCACGAGATCCTGGAATGGGCCTCGCAATGCTCCTCTGCGGACCTCGGCCGTATTCGCTTGCTTGCTGCCGGTGTTGATGCGCTCGAACATGTCGAACCTTGCCTGATCGTCGGCATGCTCGTTCAGCACGATCCCCCGTATCGATCGATTTCTGATCTTCCGTTGGCGCGAAGATGAGAGGTCGGCAAATCTGGTCCCATTCAGTGACGGGAGTTCCTCGAGTTGGACGAGTTCCAAGTCGCCCAGTACGTACTCGTGAAGAGTGCGAAGGCGCTGTGACCCGTCCACGACCTCAAGTTTGCCATTCTCCATCTCCCAGAAGAAGAGAAATGGTATCGGCAGGCCCATGATCAGGGACTCGACGAACCTCGATTTCCGCACCGGTTCCCAGGTGAACTCTCGCTGGTAGGCCGGAATGACGAATTCCCCTCGATGCATCTTGTCGGCGAGGAGTTCGACGGAATATTCCGTCATGTAGAAATCGATGCGCCTCGAGCGGTCTACGATTTCGCTTTCGGCCTGTGCGAGCTGTTCTGCTGATACGAAATGCTTTTTCGGGCGTCGTGCCATGCGTCTTGCCGCTGCCTTTCGATGATCCTTGATTGATCGATATGTCAAAGCAACGCGAGTTGATCCTCGTATACGGACTGCCCACTTTCGACTGCTTCGAGGTGATGAAGAATGGAACTGCCTATGACTTCGCCGAGCTTCGGGGGAACTGCGTTGCCGATCAAGGTCCCCAAGCGGCTGAACGTGACTTCCTCCCCTTCGGGTAGGAAACTATAGTCTTTAGGAAATGACTGCAGGATCGCCGCCTCCCGCAAGCTGATCGCACGATCCTGCTCGGGATGACCGAAGCGCCCGTTGCCGAACCCATAGCATTGGGTCGTCATCGTGGGAGCGGGTTTGTTCCACTCCATGCGCCCATAAACGGACGGATAGGTTTTTCCCGTTTCCTTCAGATGGCAGGGCGCTCGGAGATCCCTTGGCCAATCTCTCCAGGTTCCTCCAGGGACGGAAGCGCGGATACGCTCGATATTCTTCGGCGTGAGGCTCGACGAGGCGTGCAACGGATCATCTTGCGAAGATTCCCCTGCCTTCAGTGCGGGAAGATCCCCGATTGCTTCCTTAACGGTCATGACTTCCGATTGGCCGGGTCTCCGGAGTTCTATCGGTCCGAGCAGCGATGCTAGAAGGACGAGGCGCCTCCGGCTTTGCGGAATACGATATTCCTCACAGGCCACTTCTTGCCAGGACACGTGATAGCCGACCCCCCGAAGAGCCGATACGAAATCCTTCCAGACCGACTGCGTCTTCAACCCCGGCACGTTTTCCATGGTCACCACCTCGGGTCGAACAGCAAGTGCCAGGCGTTGAAACTGCCGGAGCAACTTCCAGCGATCGTCCTTCGACTTTCGACTCTGGGAATAGGTGGAGAAAGGTTGACATGGTGCGCACCCTGCCAGAACACGCACATCGGCCTTACCGAACCATTCGCTAAGCTCTTCGGCACGCACATCGGAAACGTCGCGGCATTCGAAGATCGCATCGGTATTCTTTTCGATGGGATGACGGCAGGTGGGGTCCAGGTCGATGCCGGCCTTCACGACCAGACCCGCCGACTTCAAGCCATACGCCAAGCCACCGGCCCCGCAAAAGAGGTCGATCACAGCTGTCTTGCGGCCAACCGCGCCGGACATGTCAAGGCCATTCTGATCCATGCGGACTTTGATAGACCAGCCGAGGGTGATTTGCCTAGTCGGAGAAGCCGAAGAACAACAAGATTCTCAAGCGCATATTGCTGAAAAATGTTACTTCGCGCTCAAAAGCGGAATGCACCTTCAGCATCAGTGGCATCCCACTCATTCTTCCATGGGTTGAACTTGATGCCCAAATGAGAGAGCATCCGAATCGGGTCTCGCAGAGTATTTCTATAAGGATATTCTTTCGAGTTTGGCAAAGTTCTTTCCCGGGTGGGGACAGTGAAGAATCGTTTCGACGTGCATGCGAGGGGGCTCCGCGAGGCGGTTCGCTTGATCAGCGGCCGATCGGGCCGACGAGATTCACGAGACGTCATCGCCAGAACCGGGCAATCTGAAGGCGCATTGATGTGACCGCTGTTTCAGATGGCGATAGGGAATCGCTGGTGCGCCGAACGCTCGAAGATCTAAGCGATGATGCTTATCGACAGGATGGCCAGCTCAGACGAGAGGAAATCGACGCTGTTTACCTGCGGCGAGGCATCCTACCGGACGAGGCTGTCGCGATCGAGATGGCTCTGCATGCCGAGGGAACCACTATCGTCGACGAAGACCGCTCGTTGGAGCCGGACGAATCTATCGAATGGAAGAGCGGTACCGCCCTGGACCAATTGTTGGGGAACGCCCGTAGGTACGGGCGCGTGAGCACGACAGAGGAAGCAGAGCTCGGCTACGCCATCCAGCAGGGATTGAAGGTCCTCGAGCGAGGACCGGACGCGTGCTCCTCGGTGGACCGCCGCATATTGGATCGGGCGGAGCGAGCCAAGGCCAGATTGCTCACCGCAAACATCCGCCTGGTCGCCAAGATGGCCTTCGACAGACGGTTTCGGTATCGGATGGATCCGGAGGACCTCGTTCAGATCGGAATGATCGGGCTTATGCGGGCGTGCGAGAAGTTCGATCCGAATTGGGGCACCAAATTTTCTACTTATGCCGTTTGGTGGATCCGCCAAGCCATCGGACGTGGGATTCATGACCAGGCCGACGCTATCCGACTTCCCGTGCATATGCGCGAGCGCATCGCGAAATACCGTCGCACCCGCCGGGCCTTGGGCTTAGGACAGGAATATCGGGCTTCGGACATCCACGCGATCGCCGAATCGCTAGGTTGGGACGAGGCATATACGGCAAGGGTCGCACAACTATCCGAGCAGAAGGTCATTTCGTACGATGCTCCCGTGCATGAGGATGGCGGAACGATAGGAGACTTCATTGCGGATGAAGGCCCGAACCCCGAGGAACTTGCCATTGCTGCCGATCTCGCGGAAGTGATAGGAGCGCTCGTGGCCGATCTTGACGAGCGTAAGAGAGATATCGTCCGCCGACGATTCGGCCTGTCCGGGCGGGAGGAAACGCTGCAGGAAATCGGCGATGACTACGGAATAACGCGGGAACGAATTCGGCAGATAGAAGAAAAGGCGCTTCGTATACTGCGTGGACGAGCCCGTAATTTGGGACTTCATCGAGCACTGGAGGATGATTGAGCGTGCCAAACACTCTCATCAAGGATCGATATCACGCTGCCGAAACCTTCGTAGACTGGTTGGCGCAGTCCGTCGCCGACGACGCCACGGGAGCGAACAAGACAGATCTCACCGTTGATCCATGCGGCCTCTTCTGGTTGGGACGTCTTGCTCCTGCAGCCGAAATAGCGGCTTCCAAGCTCGGCGACCGTGCCGAGCGCCTCGAGCCTTGCTCCATGGGAATACGTGTGGCACCTGCGGCCGAAATGGGCGAGACGATAGCCTTCGACGTCACGACTGCTTTCGCGCTCTGGAGCGTCCATGACAAGACTTGGTCCAAGCTTCCCAAACTGACATGCCGCCATACGATCGAAATCGGGCTGACGAAAGGAAACAGGCTCGACCTGCGGGACGCTTTGGCTGCCTTGCTTCCTGCGTCTGCGGGAATAACCGCCGCCGTTCAGGTGGAGGTGACCGAAGATCGCGACGGGTTGCCCGAACTGCTGGTGACCTTGGTGAACTTGTCGCAACCCAACCAGGATCAGAAGAACCGATTTGCTCGCGGCCGAATGTTCGAATGCTCGCTGCAGATCGATGGTCTCGACCGACGAGATTTCATTCTCGAGTCCTTGCCCGACAGTTTTCGCTACGATCGCCGTGTTCCTGCCTGGGGGATCAATTGTGGAGTCGCCGAGCGGGACGGGCTCCTGATCACGCTGGATATGCCCCGACAGGAGAAATGGCGTCCGGAGTTCTGGAACGCACGGGATCAGAACGAGGCTACTTTTTCCTTCGAACGGTTGGCAGAGGACGCCATCTCGCCCGGAACGGACCTGTTGGCGGCCCTGGAGGAATGGGGAGCGTCGGCATGGGACCAGGATACGCTGCGGCGAGAACACCCCGATTGGCCCGACGAGATGTTCGAGGAGGCTGACGCAGAAGCGCGTCTCTTCGAGTTGGAGGTCGCTCGCATTGCCGCAGGGGTGCGGGCGCTCGACCAGAACGAGGATCTCGCTCGTGCTTTTCGCCTGATGAACTTGGCCATGTCGATATCGGCGAGAGACGGCAAAGGTGGTTATCGGTACACGTCTTGGCGCCCGTTTCAACTCGGCTTCCTCTATGCCAATCTCGACGCGTGTCTCGGAGAGGGAACCGATGTCGCGGACATCGTGTGGTTCTCCACGGGTGGTGGCAAGACCGAGACCTATCTTGGCCTGATCCTTACCGCTGCTTTTCTGGATCGTCTCCGGGGTAAGACGACGGGAATAACGGCTTGGTCAAGATTTCCACTTAGACTTCTATCCCTTCAACAGACGCAGCGGTTCGCCAATGCACTAGCGGCCGGCGAGATCGTGAGACGGCGAGAGGGATTGGGCGGTGACCCGTTCGGACTGGGATTTCTCGTCGGCAGTGGTGCAACGCCGAACGAAATCACACGTGCACCGAATCGGGATCGCCGCGGCCAATGGGACTACGAAGACGAGACGATGCCCGACCGGCTTCGAATGCTGAAGGTCTGCCCTTTCTGCCGAGCCGACTCGATCGAAATGAAATTCAATCGTCGTTACTGGCGGCTCGAACACCGCTGTACGAATGAAGAGTGCGAGTGGGATACGCAGCGCCCATTACCGATTTGGGTCGTTGATCATGAGGTCTGGCGATATCTGCCCACGGTAGTCGTCGGGACCTTGGACAAGGCTGCCGGGATCGCCATGCAGGCGAACATGAGAGGGATGGTGGGCGCCCCACTCGGATACTGCTCCAAACCGGAACACGGTCACACCTATGCGATACGCTCCGGCCGACCTCATGGCTGTCTTGTCCCCGACTGCAATGCGCAGCCAGGCCCTCTTCCGATGGAAGACAAATTCTATGGTGTGACATTCCGGCTGCAGGATGAGCTCCATCTTCTTCGCGACAGTCTTGGGGCCGTCGATGCTCACTACGAAGCGCTCTACGACCACCTGCAGATGGAACTGTCTGGAAACCGAGCCAAGATACTCGCCTCATCGGCGACGCTGAGCGGTTACCGCCGCCAAACCGATGTCCTCTACGGACGGGCAGCGCGCGTTTTCCCCCATCCGGAACCTCGGGTCGGTGAAGGCTTTTGGTCGCGGGACACGGAGCAAAGGATGCGAACCTTCCTGGCGGTTGCTCCTCGCGGTCAGACGATAGAGTTCGCTGTCGACCGCATGATGATTTCGCTTCAAACGGCGATACGGCGCCTGCTCAACGATCCGGTCGCGGTCACTTCGGCTCTCGGCATAGATGCCTCCCTTGCCGACTTCCTCGTCGATCTCTATGGAACCGACGTCATCTACGGCAATACCCTCAGAGACCTTGATGCCGCCGTTCGTTCCGCAGAGACGCAGTGGGGCGAGATTCCCATGCCCGAACCCAATGTGATCTCTCTCACCGGCCGAACGATCTTCTCCGATGTCGCCGAAACCTTGGAAGCTCTGGAGCGCCCCGACCCGGACTTCTCCAAGCGGCTGCATGTCGTAGCAGCATCGTCCATGATGTCGCATGGCGTGGACATCGATCGCCTGAATGTCATGGTGATGCTGGGGCTTCCGCTCACGACCGCAGAATTCATCCAGGCTACCGCACGTGTGGGAAGACGCTGGCCCTCCCTCGTGTTCGTCCTGCACAAGATCGCGCGGGAACGCGACGCGAGCGTCTACAAGGCATTTCCACAATACATCGCTCATGGTGATCGCTTCGTAGAGCCGATCCCGATCACTGGTCGCAGCAGGAGGGTGTTGGAGAGGACGATGCCGGGGCTCGCTTTCGCTCGGATATTGCTTCTCCATGAACCGAGGGCGGGACGAAGCGTCGCCAAGGCGCGCGTTTTGCGCGACTATCTCGACGCACATCCCGATTTCACGTCCGAGGAAGCTGACGCGATCATCGAAATGCTCGGTTACGATAGCGAAATGACCGCCAACCTCGCGCGCGATGTGACGTGGTGGTACGAGCGTCTGACGGAAAACCTGCGTGATCCCGCCAACGCCAACGAATGGTCGAACTCGCTCGGCCCACGTAGCGGCCCGATGCTGTCGTTGCGTGATGTGGAGGAGCAGGTCGATATCAGAGGAGAGGATCCACAATGAGAGACTCTCGGAGCGCCTCTCAAATTCTGTTCGGGCATCTACCGCAACAGACGGTCGACGTCCGCGGCGGAATATGGAAGGTGAAGAACTGGAAGTGTACCCCGGTCCACGAAGTGGATGCCGAAGCGTTGGCAGCCGAACTGATCAAGTTGGCCCGACCATGGGAAGAGACCGGTCGCGACGGAAAGTTCGTTGCCAGACTTCGTGCGGGCTCGAACGTTCAGGTGCGTTCGCTCGATCGTGAACTCGGCATCTGGATGGAGGCCTTTCCCCGAACCTGGCGATGCAAGAGGTGTCGACGTCTCCATGACCGGCCGAAGGCGACGTGCAAATGTGGGTCCAAGGGACCGCACGGACAGCTTCCCTTCGTCCTGTTTCATGATGCCTGTGGCGAGATTCGCGAGCCGAGCTACCCGCGCTGCCCTACGCACGACGATGTCGAGATGCGTCTTCCTGGCACCACGAGTCTTCGCGAAATCGAGCTGAAATGTCCCACACCCGGCTGCGGCACCCGTCTGCCGTCCCGATTCCTGCACACACGATGCACATGTGGCGTTCCGGGCCGACGGGGCGATAATGGCGAACTCATGGAGTTCACCGTACACCGTGGAGCATCCGTATATGTCCCGCGAGGTGTGGTCATCGTCAATCCTCCGTCGCGGAGCCAGCGAAGGAGGCTCGTCGCATCCGGTGGGAGCCAAGCGGCGCTGATCTGGATGGCCGATGGCATGACGGCTCCCTGGGTCGACGGAATCGCAGGCGGGCAGACAGCGGCGTTGCGGCGTCTCCTTACTGAGCAAGGTAGATCACCTCAGCAGATCGAAGCCGCGCTAGCCGCGATGGGCGACATCGAAGAGCAGCCTCGGGAGCTCGATGTTTCTCCGGCAGTGCGTCAGCTCGCAGAGGCCGAGGCCGCCGCACTTGCGCTCGCGACCGCGGAAACGCGTCAGACGTTGGAAGATCTCCGAAGAACGGCGATTGGCGCGCGTTTGGCCCTTTACGAGAACGCTTATGTGAGCGCGTTGAAGCGAGCGCGCTTCCAAAGCGTGGATCTCGTCGAGCGTTTCCCGATTCTGAATGGGCAGTTCGGCTATACGCGCGGTGATCATGAACCCGGCGCGTCGCGCCTTCGGAACTTTACGGAACGGGATGGAACGATCGTCATCTACGGAGATCTCGCAACGACGGAAGCGTTGGTAACGCGTCTCGACCCTGTTGCGGTAGTCCGGTGGTTGATCCAGCGCGGGCACGGGCTCGCCGAGTACGAAGATCATCGAGATGCATATGAGGCGATCCTGCAGGCGATGGGAGATGCGCCCGAGACATCGGACGTTCTGGCCGATCTGACAGTGCTGATCCATAGCCTTTCGCACCGCATGGTCAGGCAGACATCCTTCTATGCCGGCATCGATAGGGAATCCATTTCCGAGCTGCTCTTTCCGATGGCCCTCGCATTCGTCACATATGCGGTGCCCCGGGGTGATTTCGTTCTTGGCGGACTGCAAGCGATGATCGAGCACGATCTGCATACTGTGCTCGATCGTGTGGTCTATGATGAGTCGCGTTGCGCCCTCGATCCTGGTTGTTGGGATTCGGCGCACGGCGCTGCATGCGCGGTATGTCTTCATCTCGGCGAACCATCTTGCCGCCTGTTCAATACCAGATTGGACCGCAAGGTATTGTTCGACGTCGACGGTTATTTCAAAGTCGGGCTATAGCGGTCCTCAACTCGGCCATCCGATGCTTCGCCTGCGATCGGGACGTCCCAACACATTGAGATAGGACTTCGCTCGACTCAATCCCACGTAGGCCAAGCGGTCAGGTTTGTCTTGAGCTGGTCCGTCCAAAACCAACACGATGGCCAAGGCTTCCAAACCCTTGAAACGGGCTATCGTTTCGACCACCACGCCCTGTCCGCCGAAGCCACAGAATCCCGTATCGGCGACTGCCATTTCGCATAATCTCTTGACCAACGAAGGATCCTCACAAAGGACAACGACATGGCGCGGCTCGAAGCGTTCGTCCAGCAGCCGCTCCACGATCCGTTGAACCTGCTTGGGGCCGTCCTTCGGCGATGAGAGCTCCGTCCATTTGGGAGCTGGCCCGACGACACCAAGGTCGTTCACGACGAGGCCGGCTACGGCCGCCACTCGTTCGGCGATCGGCCGTGAATTTCGGCAATTCGTCTGAAGATCGAGACGAAGACGCTTGGCGTCCGGGATCCAATCTCTGCTCCAGAGCGTCTGGTTCTCGTCTGCGAACACGTAGAATGGTGACGCATCCCCTCCCGAGCATATAGCCTCGAGTGCATCGATCCACACCTGTGTGAAGTCCTGGCCTTCATCGACCACGATGGCATCGAACTGCGTCTCCGTCTTCTCTGCCGCGTCGATCAGCAAAAGGGGTGCATCGTTCGTCCACCACGCTGCGTCGGAAGGTCGAGCGTCGGGGATCCTGGCTACCTTGGCCAGAGAAAGACAAAGCGAGTGGAACGTCGTCACGCGAATATCGTGAAGCGAGGCATCGGCGGCAAGCGTCCGCGAGAGCAGCTCGTTGTAGCATGTGAGCAGAACCCGATGGCCCTCGTCGCGCAACTGACGGGCTTTCTCGCACGCGAGAATCGTTTTGCCGGTCCCCGCGCCGCCGAAAACGACGGCTCTCGGTGTGCGGCGCGTCAGTTGAAACGCGCGGACCTGTTCGTCGGTCAGCTTGATGAGACCGGCCTCGGTGTCGTGAGCCTCATCGGCCAAGGTTCGCCTGACCACGACCGTGGGTGCCAATGCCGCGCAGATCTTTTTGATCTGATCCGCAGAAAGATCCGCAGACTGCTTCCAGTGCGCAATGGCCCGCAAGATCGACTTTGAAGCATGCTGAAGATCGCGCGCGTCAAGGATGATTTCCCGCGGCGCGGCCGGTCCGATCTCCGGTAACGGAGAGATATCCGGAAAAGCGACGATGTGACAAGTCGGGACGAAGAAGCCCAGCCGATCCTTGAGCCATTTGTATAGCGTCGATTTGGATGCGCTCGCCTGTTCGAAGGGATCTTTGATGTCATTGATCCGGCCATACCGGTCTTCGGATGTCCAGCGGCCATTTTCAACGAGCACTCCACCTCCCTTGACTTCGACGACGACGATGCCGTACCTCGGGTGAATCAGGACGAAATCGGCTTCGCCATCCCCGATTCTTTTGTCCCGTTTCCCCAGCCAGCCCACCGAGTGAATGATGATCCAATCATCGTCGAGCCCGAGGAAAGCTCGATAGACTTTGATTTCTGAGTCGTGATCGTAACCGGCTACGGGATATGAAAGTTTCTTGGCCATGATTGTTGTATCTCTAAAATCCCAACCGACGTTACCCTCTGCCTGTGAAGAAAAGGTTGGCGGATCGAAATCTAGTTTGTATGTACCTTTGACCCTGTTGCGGCCCGGGAGAGCCATCGAGTTCTTCAGGCAAAGGCCTTTCCTACTGTAGTGACCGGCCACACACTCTGTGGTCGATCGGCGAATGTCAGGATCGACCGGAGTCGGTCGACGACCTCAAGGGCCGGCCGCGTCAGATCCACTGTGACGAAACGGATCCGATGTCCCTGGATGTCCACGAATTCGTCGACTTCGTCATCGACGGTGGGATGGAGCAGCATGCCGGTCGAACAGAGCGAGAGCCAATCGTCCGATCGCTCCTGACTGCGGAGATACGCGTAGAGCTGGTAGATGTGGGCGCTTTTCAAAACGGCGGACCGGTACTGTGAGCGGGCGAACACCGAAGCGAACTTCGTGTCGACGATCACGCGTCTAGCGGCGTTTTCCAGCTCAATGTCGACCTCCATAGTGGGAAAGATCGCATCGATTCCATCGCTGCGGTCGTCGAACTGCCAAGACAATCGCTTTGATTGCCTAACTTTCCACCCTAGCGGCGAGAGTTCCGATCTGCAGAAATTGCCGACCGCCTTCTCGAAAAGATGTCTCACAAGTCTCGCGCTCTTGTCGACTTCGGTGAGGATCGTGCTGCCGTCTTCTTCGGTAGGCAGGACGAGGTCGAAGACGATCCGTGCGAGACCGATCATGAGAAGATCATCGTGGTCGTGCCGGCCGACGCGATCACCCGCGATCTCTTGGGGGGAGGGCTTGGGTCCGATCACGCCGTGGCGCAGGAGATCTCCCTCGAGGTGTTTGCAACGACTGACTAGCTCCTCATGGTCCAGTCGCTTCGACAGCATGCCGAGCGCCGCGCGAGCGAGCCTGTTGCGTGGGGTGTCGAAGGTATATTCATCCAGACGGCAGGCAACCGCCCCTCGGTCGAGATGGCCATCGGAGTAGGTGCGGAGCAGATCGATCCTGCCCCGCACCCGCGGGAGGACTGCTTCCATTCTCCGGTAGCCGCGATTGAGATTGCGCCGAAGCCTTTGTTCGACGGCGAAACACAGGAGCCGCGCCACCAACTCGTAGAAATCCGGAGAGGATTCCACGTCGGTTGAATGCCGTCCGGAAAAGTGAGCGAGATTGGAGGCATAAAGGAAGAGGAGCCAGATATTGCGGACTGGAATCGACCCGATCATACGGCGGGCCGAAGGGCTGCTGCTCTGGCTCATAGCCCGGCCAGCAGGTTGCGAGCGGCCGCGGCGGCCTTCTCGGGCGCATCGAACCAGTATTCCTCCAAGAGCGGGACGATCTCGGTCCTCACCACATCCCTGAACCAGGCAGCGGGATCGGTTACCGGGGAATCCACCGTGGGCGTGATGTAGCTGTGACCGATCCGAAATTGCGGTCCGAGGCTGCGATCGCCTTCGATCTCATCGTTCAGGGCGGCGAGTTTCTTCCGCATAAGGTCGACCACCTCGACCGGGAAACCACAGCGGTCCACGCACCATCGGCTCCAAAGATCATTGAGTTGCGGCTCCAGATCGACGAAGGCGAAACGCCTTCGTAGGGCAAGGTCCACGAGTGCGAGAGAGCGGTCGGCGATATTCATCGTGCCGATGACGTGAACATTCTTCGGGACATAGACGCGCTCGTGCTTCTCTGTGTGATAGGCGAGTTCCATAGCATCGTCACGATTGCGTTTGGAAACTTCCAAGAGCGTCAGCACTTCGCCGAAGATCTGGGCCGGGTTGCCACGGTTGATCTCCTCGATCACCAGAACGAACGGGCGATCGGGCTGCGCCTTCGCAGCTTCGACGATCTGAAGGAAGACACCATTCAGGAGGGCGAGAGTGCCGTTTCCACTCGGTCGCCATCCGCATATGAAGTCCTCATACGAATAAGAGGGATGGAACTGGATGATCCTCAGGCGCTGCCTGGTCAGCTTCGGATCCTTCGATCCTATGAGTGCATAGGCAAGTCGTTTGGCAAGCCACGTCTTTCCCGTGCCCGGAGGTCCTTGGATCACGACGTTCTTCTTCGATTTCAGGCGCTCGACGAGCTGGTCGATGAAGGCCATCGGCAAGAAGCAACCGTCGTCCGCGATACTTTCGGTCGTATAGGATGGATTGGCCGCCTCCTGTTCGGTCTCCGGCTCCTCTTCGAACATCTCTTCGGTTGGACCGACCCTGGCTGGCTCGCCATATTTCTTCGCGAAGTAAGGCACTTCGCTAATCCAGTATCGATAATCTTGCGGCTCCCCCGAAAATGTGAAGCGTATCAGGCGGCGAGCCAGGTCGTCGTCGCGATCCGCTTCGAGGATCGTGGTCCGGTAGGTATAGAAGAACCAGTCCCTGGGAGGTGCAAGTTTCTGCCACTCGACCTTTACGGAACGTCCATCGCCGACGTTCGCGGTCACGACGCCGATAGCCTTGATGCGCATGCAAGAGACGGAGTTCCCTTTCGTCTCGAAAGGCAAGGCGAGCTTTCGGGTGAACGTCGATTTAATGGCGATGCAGTCGCCCTCGCGCATCCGCTGGACGTCTTCGAGGTACCGGTCCTCGTATCCGTTCTCCCAGATGCCTTCACGTATAAACCGATCGGTCTGGTCGCCTCCACTGTCCCATGACGCCCCGACGAACCAGAATCGGCGCTTGGGATCATCGAACAAATCAGGTGAGGCTTCGTCCGGCGTCGAATCCTCTTCCTCTTGAGCAATTTGGAACTGGCGCTTGATTTCTCGAAAGAGAGCGAGCGCCTGATCGCGCGAAAGGACCGTCTCTCTTCCTTCTTCGGTAAGCGACCAAAGCCCCCGCTTGGACGAGCCGATGAGCCCTGCCTTCACTAGGTAGAAACGAGCCCAGTTGATCTTGTCCTGGACTTGGGGATTTCCGCCTTTGGTTTTAGCATCCAACTCGTTCGGGGGAATCTCGATGTTCGCCTTGATCCACGCGCTGACTCGCTCCGGCGTGCCTGAGCCGCCGAGATTTCGCAGTGCCTCTAACACCGGCCCGAAGTACTCGACGAAGCGTGGTCCAGCTGAATTTTCCAGATCTGGTTCCTCAGGAGCGGTCGAAGCCCAATGAAAGACCTTCTCGCGCTCTCTTGCGAGAAAATTGGAGGAGTCACCAACCTCGGCTCCGGTGGATTTGGCCACTGCGAGAAATTCGTTGAGGGCACTCCCTACCAGATTTCCGGATTGTCGATCTTTTTCCTCCACGACGATTGCCGACAGAAGCGGCCAGCCCAACCCATGGCCAATCTTCGACAATTTGCCGAGATGTTTTCGCAGTTGGGCGCGCGCTGTTTTCCGATCGACATCGTTCGCAATTGCCAAGTCGTCGAAGGTTAGAAGGCTTTGTTCTTTTGCGGCCGCAAGTAAGGTCTTGTATGTCTTCTCGGAATCAAGCATCGGTAGTTTCTTTCACAGCGGCCGAATCGGACAGCATGATCTTTGATCCGAATATACCGTCATGCGCGACCAAATGGCGAGAATGGTCCGGTTACTAGTGTTGTTGAAATGTTGGCGACTGCTGAAACTTTTGTGATTAACCGCGACAAAGACCACTAAAACAGAGCGTTCCGATGTCAGCACGAGTAACTACGCTTCTATCGGCAACCTACAGCTTCGGTATAAACACGGAGCAATCCATGCTCGCTAAAACATGGCGAGAGCTTGAACGGGTCCGCAATGCCACCAGCTCCGATGATCGCCGCGATGCGGTCATCAACTGTGCGATCACGGCTTGGCACCTGACAGATTGGTTCTGGGCTGGGCTAACTGAGAAAGACATGGATCGTGTCGAGCTGGCAAAACTGCTCGGCGTCGAGGGTCGCCGAGTAACAAAGGATGATTTCGTCAAATGGATCGTTCAACGATGCCCGGAAATGGCGATCTGCCAAGCCATATGCAACGGCTCAAAGCATGTGGCGTGTGGATCACCGGTTCACACCAAGTTGGGTGCACCTCAAGATTCTACAAAACGCGGCAGGCAGCTTGTGGCTCAGGCAACCGTCGTCGACGGCAGCGGAGAAACGGATGCAATTGAACTGCTCAGCCGGGTGATTGATTTCTGGTGGCTGCAGACCAGCAGCGAGATGCAGATGATGTGATTGGCCGTCTCATCGACGACCAATGACATTTATGCCGCGAGCTTTGGTATGTTCGGCTCTACCAATCGCAGGGATCCAGAAACGGCAGCCTGGCCAATCAGCTCTTCGAGGATTTATTCTCCTTCAAGAACTTCGGGTTCTTTTTGCCCGAAGCGAAGGTCAGGATGGCGGCAAAGTCGCCACGCAGCACGATCGCCAATTCCTCGCCATTGGGAACAAGCTCGATGCGGCAATCAGTGTGCGGAGCCGCGCCGCTGCACCGGCCCTCTACCGACAAATAGCAGGCGCCGAAACACATCCGCTACTTCCTGCAACAGTGCGGCTTGCCGATGCCTTATGTGAATTGGACCACAATCTAAGCGGATGGTTCATCCAAATGACTCAGGAACTGGCCAGACCTGATCGGGTCGATCCTGTCCGCTTCTCCGAGCGCCCATTGCTCCCAGGCTGTCAGCCTTGCCTCGTCAATCTCAGCGGAGCCTTCTGTGATTGCCATACGCACACGCTCCACGAGCGCGCGGATATCTTGTGCCTGGCGCAGCAGGTCGCCCGATATTTTTAGGTTGTCTAGCCGCCGTTGGTTCAACTCTTGGATCTGTTTGCGGCGCTGCCTCCGTTTTTCCTGGCGGGCCTGCTCTGCCCGCTCTTCAGCTTCTTTCAGGCTCTTTCTAAATTTTTCCTCGCCCGCCACGATGAGTTCCGCTGCAATGATTGGAATCTTGTCCTCAAGTCGACTGTCTGCATCATCCTGCCAGCATTTCGACGTTCGGCCATCAAAGTCCGGGGAGAGGTTAAGCATTAAGGGTGTCGACGTCGGGAGATCGGGAGAAGGTCTTTCATACCCATTCCTGCGCACTTTCTTATACTTGCCAGCGATAGCCAGCTCCAGCCCAAGATAGGTGTGGCCGACGATGGCTCGGGCATGGAGTTCCTCGCGATGTTCATATGCATCGCCATCGTGACCACGCTTGCTGAGGACTAAAAACAAGCTATTCAATATCCGCAGACAACGTTTCGATAATGGCGACTCAAACAAGGGGCGGTCCGAGTCCCAGTTGCTCCTTAAAAACTTCTCCTGTCTGCGCGCTTCCTGTTTCAGGAGTTGCGCGAGCCCCTTGTGAGGAACGCCGATGGTTTTCGAGACCACAACGCGTCCGATAGCCTTCAATTCTTGGGTGAGGAGGTCTCCCAGATTTTCCGGAACAGTCGTTGAGGCAAATGGACCCGCAGACGGCATAGCTTCGGCAATTGGGAGGACCTTCGCATAACGGGAATCCACCTTCACTCGCCCGACCTCACCAGGGCGCCGGGGAGAAACACTTGGGCGAGCTGGTAGTGGCTTTCCTGCATGTACTTTGTTCCAGTAGCCTTGTGGCGGCAAAGGAACGCCGTAATTGGACAACTGCTTCCGCAGCCCAACATCCGAAATATCAAGCTTTCCGGCGAGATCGCGCATTGGCGCTGACCATGCGAATGCAATCAGATCTTCTGGTAAAACGAGAATATCGGTCCAGTTACCATATCGCGTGGACATCTATAATCTCACTTCTTGAAAAGTAGGCGATCTTTCATGTCAGCGGAGTTCGCTGCGCGATCTCAATTCGACCTGGATCTCGATCGCCGGCACCCCGAGCAGCGGGCGAGGCAGTGAACCGGGCGTGCCTCCCGCTCGCTTGACGAGTTCCGCATAGGGATCGCCAACGCGGAGTGCGAGCGCGTCGTAGGTAAGCCAGTCTGCAAGCGAGCGGGATGCTACCGCGACCACATCTCGAGAGAGAGTTGTCCCCGATCCTTTGTGTTCTGACAGATCGGCGACTAGTTGGGTGGGGACCACCGGAACGCCGCGACCGCCAGCCGGTGGCCCGTGGAAGAAATACACACTTGCCTGCGTCTGCTCTTGCAGGTGAACACGCTGGTCGCGGTCGATCTTGAACGAGTCAGACCAAGCGGGCTGCTTACGGGCCTTCTTGTTTCGGTAGAGGCGTTTGGCTTGAATGAGCGTGACGCGCCGGCCGAGCGAGGTGCCGTCGATTAGAGGATCGACGATCAGGCACAAATCGGCTGAGAAGCTTTTCGCCTTCTTGATGCCTTTTGCACCCTCTTCGGCGCGGTCAACGTTGCGGTATTCCATGGTGACCGAAGCGCGATGCGGTGCGGCGGCAGCGCGAGCCAAAGCCTCAAGCGCGTGATCAAGGTCAGCGAAGCGGATCGCAAGCTCGCGGAACATTGAGGAAAGCAGTCGATCCTCACCCTCGTCGCCGTGATTTGTATATTCTCGAGCAACCTTCGCTTCCACGCGTGCGATCGTCTGCTCGATCAGACGCTCCACGGCGCGATCTCCGAGCCAAGTACGTGCAGGCTCGTCGGTAGAGGCGACACCACCGTCCAGCGTGACCAGAGCTTGTATGAGGCTCCCGTTGGCGGGAAGAGCGCCTATCCCGAGTTGCTCGCCAAATTTCGCGGCTCTTATCGCCCGGGCCGCGTACCGGACGAGACGGACAGGATGCTGCTCGAGTTCGAGAAGGGCAGCGCGATCTTCGAGCCGTGCAAGGGCGACAGCAGCGAACTGGGCGAGATCGGCTGCTCGACCATCACCAGACCACAGCAAAGCTTCGATGACCGCTTGCCGGAGTTGCGGATCTTCCCCGATCGTCGCATGGAGATTGTCCACAAATGCCGCTCGAGTTTCCGCTGAACGGCTTAGGAGACCATGATCGTGCCATCCTACACTTTGGCCAACGAGTTCAAGAGCCAAACCGGCCACCTCCCGGACCTTGGTCTGTGCTTCGATTGCTTGCGCCATCTCGAGACGACGGTCGACAGTCTTCTGAGATCCGTTTGAACGATCGCCCGCTCGTTCAAACGTGGCATGCAGACCCGCATAGTCCGGACGAACATGCAAGATCGCTTGCAACGACACCCAAGCGGTCCAACCCATGCCGCGACCGAGAGTGCAAAACAGAGACGTCGCCAGAGCAGGGTCATCCCTGTCACGGTTGCCACGTTCAACAAGCGCCGCAACAAGAGTTCGTGCTACGGAAATTGCGTTCGGTGCGAGTTCGTCGAGGACCTTGTCGAGTTGAAATAAGTAGTACTGCCGAGTGGCAATGGAGGCCGCGAGACGGGTGAAGAGAGCAGCTTCGGACCGGAGCCTGGGAAACGTGCTGAAAACAAATGAGGGTTGGTAAGTCTCGAATGCCCAAGTGACAAGCGACTCGACGAAGTATGGCCAACGTCGTTCAACATGGGCCGTCACTCGGCTGCGGAGCGTGTCGACCGGAATACCGGTCCGCCCGAGTGCCTCAATTGCATCAAGCAATTTCAACACGACCTCAGCGTTGACATATGAGTCCGCCGCCTTGTCTGCCAACGCGGACGTTGCCGCTTCCAGTTCGTTGGCGCTCGGACTAGAGGTTGCGTTAATGTTGATCTGACGCCCTAGTCCCGTCTCTAAGTGCTCTGGGATGAGATTGGCGATTACTCCGCAAAGGATGTTGAGTTCGGAGGGTGCGCTAACTTTAACCATGCTACCTTTGTCCGCTACCATACCCGGACCTGTCGCTCACACATCGCGGCGCCAAGAATCTCGTAAAAATCTAGCGAGCGATAGCCTAAATGCAGAAACTCGTACGATCATCAGCAAGATAGCTACCATATACAAGCGGGGAAAAGCGGCCAGGCAGCCGTTTGCGTCGTCAGCTATAGCTGCCCGAAGTCCTCCACTTTCAGATCCTCAATTCTTCCGTGTCTGGATCAATCAAATGCGAAACTTCTGCCGCCAAAGTGGAAGACCACGGGCACCAAAAGGAGCGAGGCAGGAAGCTGCCGCCGACTTCGTCGAGATGTTCCTCCACGTAGGTCGTGTTGGCATCGCAAACCTCAATCTGCATCTCGAAAAATCCGATCGTGGCGGGGTCTAGATGAAAGGACCAGTTTGGATTGTAAGGCATCCGCGACTGGCGAACTGTACCATGCACGTGCCGCTTGATCATAGATGTATCCGCCAGGATCTGGCGTGCCTCAAGAATTTTCTCACTATCCGTTAGCTTGAAGATAAAAGTGTTGATCTGTCCTTTAGGGGAAGCTTGCCAAAATGCGAAGTAAGCTGTTTCCGACATCGATTCCCCCAAAGTTTATTGCTTCCATGTTGTTTATAAAAACAGAAAAAATATGAGCCAAAGCTATTACCACAAGTGATTGCCAGTTGAAGCTGGAATCGTTCCCTATAACGCCCATGTAACTTCTACAGTTCACTAACAGGAAGTCCAAAAGGTGATCTTGTGGTGTGTCCCCCTGAGTATCTAGCTAATGTTTCTAACTAGGGCGGAAATCTCGATATTATGTAGGTTTTTTTAGAGTCTTATAGGATCCCCATTGCCTTTTGCACTAAATAGTTGCTGTATAAGAGATACACCGTCGCGTGTAGTTTTACCATAGCTCTTCTAACTTTCTTCGGAGCCCGCTCGTGGTTGCCTCGTATCGATCCCTGGCACAGAAGGCAATCAACGAACTGCTCGCCAAGCTCGCACGAGAGATTGAGAACCTCGTTGGTGAACTGGGTAAGTTAGCCATCGACTATATCAATAAGGAACTAGCTGCGGCAAAGGCGGGCGACATCGTACTTGGTTTGCTAGTGACCGCACATCAGGGCAATCGGATCGAGCTTCAATATCGAGATTTTCTGAAATATGGCTTTGCCAAAGTCCGCTTCGCAATCGACGATA
>JAEWOP010000173.1 GCA_023399635.1 Pseudomonadota bacterium | reverse complement strand
CGGTTTTTCCCAGTAGAGCTCGTGTCGGTGCAGCGTCCAGGGCATGATCTGAACCGTCACGCCGGCATCGATCTTCACCCGCTGGCCGTCCGGACTTTTCCATTCGTCATCAGATATGGCGGCGCGATTGATCGACGGCGCCGGAGGATAAAGGCGCAGCGTCTCCTCAAAGGCCGCGCGCACCATCGGCATCAGGCTCAGCCATTCCACGGGCTCTGCACCGCTCGCCAATACCTGATCAATCTCTACTTCCATCGTCTCGCGCACGTGCGGCGAGTTGGCAACGCAGTAGAGCGTCCAGGCAAGAGCGCGGGCGGTCGTCTCATGGCCGGCCCCGATGAAGGTCAAAATGTTGTCCTCGATTTCCTCCATCGTGAGTCCGTCCGGGCCGGCCAGTTGCAGGAGGAGTGTCAGGAAGTCCTGAGGCGCAGCTTCGGGATCCTTGCGAAGCTTCTCCTGGCGCAGCGCCATCGTCTTTGCGACGATCTCGCGAAACTTGCCGAGCACGCGCTGGCCGCCTATGCGCGTCACACGCGGCACCCAGGGAGGCGCCCGCAACAGATCCATTGGGTCCACCCGCCCCATGCGGTGGAGCAGACTGTCGACATCCTCTGAGAAGTCCTTGCTCTCGGTAACGATTTCTCCTGAAAACAGTGTCTCTGAGAGAATGTTGAAGGTGATCTCCGTCATATCGGCAGAGATGTCGAAAACCTCCCCCTCTTCTTGGATATTCGCATATTTGCCGACATACTCTTCGGATTTGCGCAGCATCTGGCCGGCGAAACCCTTGGAGTGTCTGGGGGTGAACACGGGCGCCATCGCCTTGCGGGACCGCTTCCAGACCGGGCCCTCCGCCGTCAGCAGGCCATCACGCAGGATCGGCCGGAGGATCAACTGGCGGATTTCCGACATCTCGTAGTTGCTGGCGTTGTCGACGAGGATGTGGCGGATCAGACCAGGATCGTTGACGATCAGAGTCCGCTCCTTGAGGAACTTGGTCTCGATCCAGGGAAGCGTATAGGAAGGCATCCCCCAGAGCTCCAATGGGTTCCTCAAAACGGTGCGGATGATTTCCAGCCGTGAGGGCGGGACGGTCCGGGGCATGGGTGCTGGCGGGACGAACGGCTCGGGGCGCATGTCCATGGACGGCCCTCCTGATGCTGGTTTCCTTGAACCAGAGATATCAGGAGTTAGAGCAGGGATTTCAACTCGGACAGCTTATGGTTGACGAGCCAGCCGTAGTAGTTCTCCTCCGGCAGGCCACCCTTGGCGCGCAATGCTCTCGCGCGCTCGGCCGAGCCGCCTGTATTGTACAGCGTCGCCGTGATTCCTGGATTGGTGGAAATATCCACGTTCGCAATCCGCGCATAATCATCAATGGATTTCCGTATGCCTGCCGCCATGTAAGCGAGCGACTTGTCGGGATCCATGATGGCTTCGTAGACGCCTGCGGCGTCGTTTTCGTCGAGCGCTTTGTAACCAGAAGTCTTGGCTACAAGGTCCGAGAGCATTAGCGCGGTCAACGGATTGACTTGGCCCAGGCCAAAGGTCTGGCCTGCGTAGAATGGCTGAAAGAAGACTGCACTGAACCGGTTGTTGGGGTAGGAAACTCCATCCACCTTTCGGCCCCGGAAGGCCTTCTCCCACACTGCCTCTCGGCAGCTCCAGAGCGTGTAGGTGTCGCTGTCAGGCGCACAGTCTGAAAATTCTGGCCTAGCCACAAACTGGCCGATCCGCTCGTCCTTGAAGCCAAAGCGGAAGCGGTCTCCTGCATAGGCCGCGGCCTTGATGTAATAGGACTGGAGGCGGTCGTAGGCGTCTACATTGTAGGTGTGTTCGCCGACAATCGCGCCGATCATATGGATTGGATCAATCCCGTAAGCAGCCGCTGTGGACTTGATCTTACGGATCAGATCCTTGTCGGTTGCGAGCAGATCGCGAATCTTGTCGTATTTATCATCAAAAGTGGTGCGGCCAGCGCGGGTGCGCCGTACCGACGCGCCCGGCACCTTTGGTTGCTCCACATGCCTGTTTCCTTCCGGCACCGCCCGAAGGCCAGCAGCATTCGCTGCAGCGATCGTGCTCCATGTCAGAAGAAGTGCCAGGACGAATTGTTTCAAGCTCTAGGCTCCTCAGCCCGGCAAAGAAGATCTACCGGACGGATAGAAGAACAAACCGTCTCGCGATCCACCGTGGAACGGACGACTGCCTCCCTTAGGAGCAAGGAAGGCAGTCTGTCGAGGCAAACTACTTCAATTCGGCCTCAGGTCCGACAAGACCTAGCCTGCCGTTGCTTCCACGCCACGCCTTAGAGGATGTAGCGCGACAGGTCCGTATCGGCTGCAAGGTCGCCCACATGCTGGCGCACGTAAGCCGCGTCAATCTTCGCCTCGCTGCCGCCTCGGTCTGGGGCATTGAACGAAATCTCGTCCAGCACGCGCTCCATCACCGTTTGCAGCCGGCGCGCGCCGATGTTCTCAACGGATGAGTTGAGGTGCACGGCAACGTCTGCCAGCGCATCGATAGCGTCCTCGGTGAAATCGAGCGTCAGGTCTTCCGTCTCCATCAGGGCCTTGTACTGGCGGATAAGGCTTGCCTCCGTTTCCGTCAGGATCCGGCGGAAGTCTTCCTTGGTCAGCGGCCGCAGCTCGACACGGATCGGCAAGCGACCTTGGAGTTCGGGCAGAAGGTCCGACGGCTTGGAGACATGGAAGGCACCGGAGGCAATGAAGAGGATGTGATCCGTCTTTATCGGTCCGTACTTCGTCGCAACGGTCGTCCCTTCCACCAGCGGCAGAAGGTCTCGCTGCACCCCTTCGCGGGAGACCCCGGCACCCAGGCCGCCGTCGCGCGCGGCGATCTTGTCGATCTCGTCCAGGAAGACGATACCGTCATTCTCCACGGAGCGAACGGCTTCCCGCTGGATGACCTCGTTGTCGATCAGCTTGTCGGATTCGTCGCGAATAAGTTCGCCATAGGATTTGGCAACGGTCGTGCGGACCTTCTTCGTGCGTCCTCCAAGGGCCTTGCCGAACATTTCGGAGAGATTCAGGACGCCGATATTGGCGCCTGGCATCCCCGGGATCTCGAAACCAGGCATGCCGGATCCCGAATCCGCCACCTCGACCTCGATCTCCTTGTCGTCCAGCTCGCCATTGCGGAGCTTCTTGCGGAAGCTGTCGCGGGTGGCCGGCGATGCCGTTGCGCCGACAAGCGCGTCCAGCACCCGCTCTTCCGCGCTCATATGCGCCTTCGCCTCCACCTCGGCACGCTTCTTCTCGCGCACCAGGCCAATGCCGACTTCGACCAGATCGCGGATGATCTGCTCGACGTCACGGCCGACATAGCCAACCTCGGTAAACTTGGTCGCCTCGACCTTGATGAACGGCGCGCCTGCAAGCTTGGCCAGCCGGCGGGATATCTCCGTCTTGCCGACACCGGTGGGACCGATCATCAGGATGTTCTTTGGCATCACCTCGTCGCGCAGGCTCTCGTCGAGCTGCTGGCGGCGCCAGCGGTTGCGCAGCGCAATGGCCACGGCACGCTTGGCGTCATGCTGGCCGATGATGTGGCGGTCCAGTTCGGATACGATTTCTCTGGGGGAAAATGTCGTCATGTCTTCCTCTCGGCGTCCCTGCCAGACCGGCTCCACAAGCCCGGTCCGACGGACCCGTTGTTCAAAAATTTTACTCTGCGTCGAGCGTTTCGACCACGAGGTTGTGGTTTGTGTAGACACAGATTTCCGCCGCAATATCCAGCGCGGTCCGTGCGATCTCTTCTGCGGATTTATCGCTTTCCATCATGGCACGCGCTGCGGCGTAAGCGTAATTGCCGCCCGAACCAATAGCGATCGTGCCATGCTCCGGCTCCAGCACGTCGCCGTTCCCGGTGACCGCGAGCGTGATCGTCTTGTCGGCGACCAGCATCATTGCTTCGAGGTTGCGAAGATACTTGTCCGTGCGCCAGTCCTTGGCAAGTTCCACGGCTGCCCGCATCAGCTGACCAGGATATTGCTCAAGCTTCTTTTCCAGACGGTCCAGCAGGGTGAAAGCGTCAGCCGTTGCTCCCGCAAAGCCTGCGATCACCTCTCCCTTGCCAATGCGCCGCACCTTGCGGGCATTTCCCTTCATGACGGTCTGGCCAAGGCTGACTTGACCGTCGCCTGCCATGATCACCTTGCCGCCCTTGCGGACTGTAATGATGGTTGTCATCTTTCACCTGTTTTCCCCAGCGAGGGTGTTGCTTCGAGGCGCATCGGCCTCTGTTGGCTCCTATGTAAGTGGGGCTTAGCTGATTGCAAATGCGCACAAGCCGCCCCCTCCCAAGCCTTGCGTTTCACTGGATATTTGATTGGCTGCCTGTTATGCAGCCTGATCGATCGCATGGAGCAGACAATGGCCGAAACAGCCGCCACCCGCAGTGGCTCGGTATCCCGCAAGACGAACGAGACCTCGGTTTCGGTCTCCGTCAACCTGGACGGAACCGGTACGAGCAAGATCTCGACCGGCGTTGGCTTCTTCGATCACATGTTGGAACAGCTTTCGCGCCACTCGCTGATCGATATGGAGATCGATGTACAAGGCGACCTTCATATCGACGACCACCACACGGTTGAGGACACCGGGATTGCGATCGGTCAGGCAGTGTCCAAAGCGCTGGGAGATCGACGCGGCGTCACCCGCTACGCGTCGCTCGACCTTGCAATGGACGAGACGATGACCAAGGCTGCCGTCGACCTCTCGGGTCGGCCATTCCTGGTCTGGAACGTCGAGTTCAGCTCTCCCAAGATCGGCAGCTTCGATACCGAGCTTGTGCGCGAATTCTTCCAGGCCTTCGCCCAGAACGCCGGCGTGACGCTGCATGTCTTCAATTACTACGGCGCCAACAACCATCACATTGCCGAAACCTGCTTCAAGGCGGTTGCCCGCTGCCTGCGCACGGCCACCGAGATCGATCCTCGCCAGGCCAACCGCGTCCCTTCCACGAAGGGCATGTTGGTCTGACGACCCAGGAGTTGTGTTGAAAAGTTACCTCGTTCTAGTGCCTCCCGGCGGCTCTGAACCCGATCACGAGCGAACCATCTTCCTCGCGGACCGGTTTTCCTGGCTCGCGCTGTTCTTCCCGTGGATCTGGCTGCTCACCAAGCGCCTGTGGCTCGCGGCCCTATTGGTTTTCCTGCTGCAGCTCGTTGCCGGCCAGCTGATGCAAATGCAAGGATTTGCCGTAGCCGGTTTCCTGCTTGCACTTGCCATCAATCTTGCGGTTGCGCTGGAGGGTCGCCACTTCTATAGCGAAACCCTTATCCGCCGGGGCTGGACCCTCGATGCCGTGCTGACGGCCGACAGTCTGGACACAGCGGAAGAACTATATTTTTCGGGGCGGCAGTCCCCGGCGAGGCCTGAGCTGCCGGCTCCATCCGACTGGGCCAGGCAGGCTGCACCACGATCTGGTGCCGGGTGGGGCCAGGGTGGGATCGGGCTCTTTGACCAGCATGGAGGACGCTGATGCGCGTCGCAATCATCGACTACGGTTCCGGTAACCTGCGTTCCGCTACCAAGGCGTTCGAACGCGCAGCTCGCGAGGCCGGGATAGATGCGCATATTGACCTGACTGATAAGGCTGATGCAGTGGCGGCGGCTGACCGGATCGTGCTGCCGGGCGTGGGTGCCTATGCCGATTGCCGCGCCGGGCTCGATGCCGTGCCGGGCATGAACGAGGCACTGGTTGAGGCGGTGGAGCAGAAGGCCCGGCCCTTCCTCGGGATCTGCGTCGGCATGCAGCTTATGTCGTCGCGTGGGCTTGAAAAGACGATCACCCAGGGCCTCGGCTGGATCGAAGGGGACGTGAAGGAGATGGAGCCGGCCGATCCGGACCTGAAGATTCCCCAGATCGGCTGGAACACGCTGGAGCTGACGCGCCCTCACCCGCTTTTCGACGGCATTCCCACCGGTCCGGGCGGGCTGCACGCCTATTTCGTGCATTCCTATCACCTAGCAGCAAAGAACCCGCAGGACGTCATCGCTACCACGGACTACGGCGGTCCGATGACCGCCTTCGTCGGGCGCGACAACATGGCCGGTTCGCAGTTCCACCCGGAGAAGAGCCAGACCTTGGGTCTCGCCCTGATCGCCAATTTCCTACGCTGGAAGCCGTAAGTCACATGATCCTCTTTCCTGCCATCGACCTCAAGGACGGCCAGTGCGTGCGCCTCAAGCTCGGCGACATGGCGCAGGCGACCGTCTATAATGCCGATCCCGCCGCACAGGCGAAGGCTTTCGAGAGCCAGGGTTTTGAATGGCTCCACGTGGTTGACCTCAACGGCGCCTTTGCCGGCGAAAGCGTCAATGGCGAAGCCGTTGATGCCATCCTGAAGACGACGAAGAACCCGGTGCAGCTGGGTGGCGGCATCCGCACGCTCGAGCATATCGAGAGCTGGCTGTCGCGCGGCCTCGCCCGCGTCATTCTCGGGACCATCGCCGTTCGCGATCCGGCACTCGTCATCGAAGCCTGCCGACGGTTTCCCGGCAAGATCGCCGTCGGGATCGACGCCAAGGGCGGCAAGGTTGCTGTTGAAGGCTGGGCTGAAGCCTCGGAGCTTGGCGTGATCGAGCTCGCCAAGAAGTTCGAGGGCGCTGGCGTTTCGGCCATCATCTACACCGATATCGATCGTGACGGCATCCTCGCCGGCATCAACTGGGACTCAACGCTTCAGCTCGCGGACGCTGTCTCCATCCCCGTTATCGCCTCCGGTGGACTGGCATCGCTCGACGACATCCGGCGAATGCTGGAGCCCGACGCGGCACGCCTCGAAGGCGCCATATCCGGCCGCGCGCTTTATGACGGACGTATTGATCCGGCCGAAGCGCTTGCCTTGATCAAAGCACGCAAGGGAGAAGCCGCATGAGCCTCAAGGCCCGTGTCATCCCCTGCCTCGACGTGAAGGACGGCCGCGTCGTCAAGGGCGTGAACTTCGTCGATCTCATCGATGCCGGAGATCCCGTCGAGGCCGCCAAGGCCTATGATGCGGCCGGTGCCGACGAACTTTGCTTCCTCGACATTACCGCTTCCTCCGACAACCGCGACACGATCTTCGACGTCGTCGCCCGAACCGCCGACCATTGCTTCATGCCGCTGACCGTCGGCGGCGGCGTGCGCGCGGTGGCCGACATTCGAAAGCTTCTGCTCGCAGGTGCCGACAAGGTCTCGATCAACTCTGCCGCCGTGAAGAACCCGGATTTCGTGGCCGAGGCCGCTGACAAATTCGGCAATCAGTGCATCGTTGTTTCGATCGACGCCAAGAAGGTTTCGGCAGAGGGCGAAGCCAACCGCTGGGAAATCTTCACCCATGGTGGCCGCCAGCCGACCGGCATCGATGCCATCGAGTTCGCAGCCAAGGTTGTGGACAAGGGTGCCGGTGAGCTTCTGGTCACCTCCATGGACCGCGACGGCACCAAGAGCGGCTACGATCTCGCGCTCACCCGAACGATTGCCGATGCGGTTCGCGTTCCGGTCGTTGCATCTGGCGGCGTCGGCACGCTCGACGATCTGGTCGCGGGTATCCGTGATGGCCATGCCACGGCAGTTCTGGCTGCCTCGATTTTCCACTTCGGCACCTATACCGTCGAGGAGGCCAAGCGTTACATGGCTGATCGCGGTATCGCCATGCGGCTTCACTGACGCCCACGGAGGCAGGACATGAGCAGTTTTACCCTGCATGATCTGGAGAAGATCGTGGCGACCCGGGCGCAGGCATCGCCTGAGCAGTCCTGGACGGCGAAGCTGATCGCAGCCGGCCAGACCAAAGCCGCAAAGAAGCTTGGGGAAGAGGCGGTGGAGACGGTGATTGCGGCGGTGTCGCAGCAGCCTTCTGATCTCGTCGCTGAAAGCGCCGACCTCCTTTATCATCTGATGGTCGTATTGAATATCGGCGGCGTTCCGCTGCAGGATGTGCTGGACGAACTCCAGCGGCGGACCGCTCAATCCGGTCTTCAGGAAAAGGCAAGCCGGTAGTCATGACCTTGGCAACCAAACCGGTCGACGGTCAGGATTTATCCGCCGCGGCGAACTACTCCCCCTATCACCTGTTCACGTCCGAACAATGGTCGCGGTTTCGCGCCGACACGCCTATGACGCTGTCGGCGGACGAGGTGGCGCGACTTCGTTCGCTGGACGACCCTATCGATCTGAGCGAGGTCCGCCGGATCTATCTGTCGCTGTCGCGGCTCCTTTCTGCCCACGTGGAAGCGTCGCAACTGCTCTTCCAGCAGCGCAACCGCTTCTTGAGCATGTCGGATGTGGCCAAGACACCGTTCGTGATCGGCATTGCCGGGTCGGTTGCCGTCGGTAAATCGACCACTGCGCGCATCCTGAAGGAACTGCTGGCTCGCTGGCCGTCCAGCCCGAAGGTGGATCTCATCACCACCGATGGCTTCCTCTATCCAAACGCCGTTCTCCGGCGTGATAGCCTGATGGAGCGCAAAGGCTTTCCGGAGAGCTATGATATAGGCGCCCTTCTTCGCTTCCTCTCGGCCATCAAGGCCGGCGAGCCGAATGTCCGTGCGCCCAAGTACTCGCACCTGACCTATGACGTTTTGCCGGACCAGCACATGGTGGTTGACCGCCCGGACATCCTGATCTTTGAAGGTATCAACGTCCTTCAGTCGCGCGATCTTCCAGCCGACGGGAAGATTGTCCCCATTGTGTCCGACTTCTTCGATTTCTCGATCTATATCGACGCAGACGAAGAGCTCATCCACCAATGGTATGTCGAGCGCTTCATGAAGCTGCGACAGACAGCGTTCCGCGACCCCAACTCCTTCTTCCACCGCTATGCGACGGTTGGCGAGGACGCAGCCCGTGCGATCGCCGAGGGCTTGTGGGAAAATATCAACCTGAAGAACCTGCGGCAGAACATACTGCCCACCCGCCCGCGAGCCGATCTCATCCTTCGCAAAGGTTCAAACCATCTTGTGGAAATGGTGTCGCTGAGAAAGCTTTGAACCGGCTCTGCTTCAGTCCACCCGTCTTAGCGTCAGATTGATGCGGCCACCGTTCTTCAGAAGTGTCGACGTGTGCGGATAGATGCGGTCGACGCCGTGAAAGCAGAGCCGACTTGGCCCGCCCAGCACCACCACATCGCCGCTCGATAGTCGGAAGGAGCGGGTAGGGTCTTTGCGGTCCAAGCCGCCGACGCGAAAGAGGCAGGTGTTTCCCAGTGAAAGCGAGACGACTGGCGCAGAAAGATCCGTCTCGTCCTTGTCCTGATGCAGGCCCATTCGGGCATCGTCGGCATAGAAGTTGATGAGGCAGGCCTGCGGCGGCCTGGCGCAACCTGAAACCTCATCCCAGAGAGCCAGAATTTCCTCCGGTATCGACGGCCAAGGCTTTCCCGTCAGCGGATGTGTATTCTGGTAGCGGTAGCCGCGCTCCTTGTCGGTCACCCAGCCGAGCGATCCACAGTTGGTCATCCTGACGGACATTGGCTTGCCTGTCCCGGGCATCACCGGGAGGTATAGTGGCGCTGCCGACACCACCTGGCGCACGAGATCTACAACCTTCTCCTGAGTTGGCCTGTCCAGATGACCGGGAAGATACCTTAGTCCCTCCACAAGGCTTGCCACCTTATTCTCCCGTTGGCTTTCCGCGCATTTTCTTCACCTCGGATCGCCCGGCTTTTGCTTTTAGACGACGTTCCACAGATCCCTTGGTGGGCTTGGTAGCGCGCCGCGGCGGCGGTGGCGGTTCGGCAGCCTTGAGGATGAGTTCCTTCAGCCGTTCCCGGGCATCCTCGCGATTCCGCTCCTGGCTGCGGAAGCGATTGGCCTCGATCATCAGCACACCGTCCTTGGACATGCGCCGCCCGGCGATGTTCATGGCGTTGGCCTTGATCCTCTCCGGCAAAGATGGAGAGTTCAGTATGTCGAAAAAGAGCTGGACGGCCGTTGAAACCTTGTTGACGTTCTGGCCCCCAGGGCCGCCCGCCATGACGAACTGCTCCGTGAGTTCCCAACCCTGGATCGTAATGCGGCTATTGATAACGAGAGGGTTGCTGGCCATGGCGCGATCTCCGCGGCTTCTATCCCACAAACGCAGGACGAAGAAAACCGCCGGTGATGAAGCCGGCGGTCGGAGAGAGCAGTTCCAGCGATATTACTATTCCGCAGCCGCCAAGATAACCGGTGCCGCATCACGTACCTTGCTGTCGACGTGGTCTTCGAACTTGGCGAAGTTGGTGATGAACATCGAGACCAGCTTCTTTGCCTGTGCATCGTAAGCTGCACCGTCGGACCATGTGGAGCGGGGATCAAGGATTGTTGAATCCACGCCGGCGACCGATACGGGCACCGAGAAACCAAAGTTCGGATCAGTTCTGAACTGAGCGCTCTTCAGTTCTCCCGACAAGGCAGCCGTCAACAGCGCGCGTGTCGCCATGATCGGCATCCGGCGGCCGACACCATAGGCACCACCGGTCCAGCCGGTATTGACGAGCCAGCAG
>JAEWOP010000222.1 GCA_023399635.1 Pseudomonadota bacterium | reverse complement strand
CCGCTAGCCCACCGTTTCCACGATTTCATAGCTCTTGAGGATGCTGCCCATGCCCTCGTTGAGCAGGATCAGCAGGTTGGCTTTTGACAGCGCAAGCGTTTCGATCTTTTCGATTCGAAAGGCAGGTATATCGTCATCCACCGACTGCAGATCATCACGCAATCTCATGATTTCGGCCTTCACCTCTTCGAAGCTGGCAAAATAGATATCCGGGATTCCCGTCTCGGTCCAACGCGGTTCTTCGGGATCGCGCACCACTGAGTATGTGTACAATTCAAGCGTATGCTCCTGCGTCATCGGCTTCTCCTGATTTGCTGACACGTCGAAGCGTGCACATTCGCGCCGCGCGGGAAACTCGCAATACTGTTAGTTCGACAGTCAGGCCGGTCACCGTCAAGGCCGTTTCATCTCAGGATCGCCAGCCGCAGTACCGCTGAGAACGCGACGAGTCCGCCGCTTGCGAGGCAGAGGCTTCGCCGTAAGAACTCCTCGAGGTGCAGGCCACCGACGAGGCCGTGCATCAGCGCATAACCGGCGACGGCTGCTGGGGCCGCGTAGATCACGGCGACGGCAAATCTTGTAGCCGGACGGCGCAATACTGCGCTCAGAGAGACGAGTACGGCAAAGCTCGAAACGCCGACAGCGAGCCCCGTGATTGCCGCAAAGGCCCAACCCGTGCCACAGCCTAATATCAGGCGGCTTGCAGCAAGGCCAATCATGAAGGGCAAGGCGTAAGTCGCAAGCGTGAAGGCCAGCGCACACATTGCAACGAAGAGTGCGGCGGCCAACAGGATCACCGATGTCATGGGCGGTATCCTTTCGCTCCGGGCATCGATCCGACCAGATGTATTTGCGATCTCGTTCGGTGATGACCGTGCTTCGGTCGAGGTCACGTCCGCGCCCGCGTGGCGCGGCCGCAAAATTTGCCTATCTCAGGAGAGGGCCAGAGCGCTGTGGCTCCGGCCAAACCCTGTTCATTCGGCAGCTTCGGGAAAAGGGGTCCCGTCATCCACGCCGTCTGCTTCGAGATGCACTTGGTCCGAGCCTTGGTCCCACTCCTCCGCTTCGAAGGGATCGACATCCCCGCTGAAAGCCGGGTCAGACGCGTCTGCATCCGGAACCCTGTCTTCCTGCAAGGCTGGAACAGCGCGACGCTCCGTCCGCAAGAGCGGCGGCAACCAGCCGGTGTCGCCAAGAAGCTGCTCGGCAGCTTCTGCCATCGGCGCCTTCTTCATGTCCGCGATGCGCCGTGCCGCCTCCTCACCGCAAGCCTCCCGCACAGCGACGAGGATGTGGGCCTTGGTGACCCGGCCAAGATAGCTGCGCGCGGTCGGCCTCCAATGCTGGCTCATGTCACAAGGTCAACGCCGTTGCCAGCCTATCCGCCGTGCGCTGCACACGCGGGCGCTGCTCCCATGGTTGTTTGACGGCATTCACGCTCAGGGATGCGCAATGGGCAAACAGCGCCATGACGCTGACCTGATCCAGCCCGGCGATGAAGCCCCAGAGATCGGCCACGTCGCGTGGCATATCCGTCGCCCAACCTGCATGGCGATCCGCCAGCATCTTTGCCGCCGCCGTATCCTCAATGCCATCGGCGTGACCGGAAAGCGCGGCACTCGTGGGCCGGATTTCGAGGACGTTGGCGTCCGCGCCGTGATAGAAGGTCTGCGCAGCGAGCGCATGGGTGACGGCGATGAGCGCGATGTCCGGCTGCTCGCCAAGTGCAAGCCGAAGGCCAAGCGTCCGATGCGCCGTCAGGTCGCGGGTGAGAACGTCGGAAACCGGCTGCGCCGCATCGCCTTCATCTTCCTCCTGCGCATGATCACTGTCCTGCCCTTCCGCATGAGCGATGACTTCGCCGTCCGCATTGACGCGCACGCCACCGATGAAGGTTTCGCCATCCTCCACGTCATCCGCATCGGGTTCCGATTTCTCGTCTTCGGGCCGGATGAAGCCGCATTCGATGCGGGCGGTGCCCTCATAGTTGAGGGAGACGAATGCGCCGCCGCAGGCGACGTCCTCGGGATCGTAGGCATGACGCAAACCGTCAAGGCGCTCGATATCGGCTTCAAGCTCGGCAAAGCGCTGATCGACATCGGGCGGCAAGTCTCCGTCGGTGCTCTCCCATTCCGCTGTCAGGGCATCAAAATCCGCCTGTGCCGCCTCGCGGGCGGCAAGGTCTTCCGCCGAAAGCTCGACCGGCTGCGGGTAGACACGGCGGAGCCCATGGGCATGCGGATAGTCGATGAAGGCTTCCGCCCATTTCCAACCTTCCGTCGCCTGTAGCTCGGCGGCGATGCTTTCCAGCTTTTCGAGAACGAGCCGGTCCAGAAGGGCAGAGTCCTCGAAATAGCCACCCCGATCCTCGGTAAAGAGGTCGCGCAGGATCGTGCCGCCCGCCTCGATATAGGCTTCCGCGCCAACGAAGATCGCCTTGGGGTCGTTCGCCTGCACATGCGTCCGGGTAAGCTCCCGGCGGATGATGTAAGCCTCGCGGTTGTAGCCGAGACCGTCATATACTTGCTCCTGCCGCGCGTGATCGTCGGTGACGGCAAAGGCAATCAGTTGCTCAAGGGTCAAACCACCATCACGATAGACCTGCATCAGCTTCGGGCTGACCGCGCCAAGCCGAAGCCGCTGCTTGACCACATGGGCGGTCACGCCGAAACGAGCGGCGATCTCTTCCGCACCCCAACCCCGGTTTTCCGCAAGCTCGCGGAACGCCTCGAACTGGTCGGCGGGATGCATATCCGTGCGCGTCACGTTCTCGTCCAGGCTGATCTCGAAGGGATCGTTTGCCGTGTCGATGACGCAACGGACAGGTTCATCCGGCGCGATCTCTTTGCGCTTGGCGCGCAAAACCTGCGCAAGCCTCCGGCCCTCGCCGATAGTGACGAAGTAGAAGCCGGTCGGCTCATCGTCGGGACCGAATTCCGGTTCCACTACAAGGTTCTGGAGAATGCCCTTTGCGGCGATGCTCGCCGCATAGGTTTCGATCGTCTCGTTGCTGTGCGGGGTCTTCCGCGCATTGCGCGGCGACTTCTTGAGCTTGTCGAGCGGGATCAGGATTTCCGTGCCGCTTACGATTTCCGCCGCAATGCTCTCCGGTGCAGGCAGAGCCGCAATGACATTCGCCGTCGCTTCTCCCATGCCGAGCACGTTTTCATCCGTTGCCGCTTCTTCCGCCGCCGTGGTCATGACGGCCTTTGCCTTCTTCGCTGTCCTTGCCATTGTTCCAATCCCTTTCTTGGTCAATGCCGGAGGCATGTCCCCGACATGCCTCCCGGGGGCGCG
>JAEWOP010000220.1 GCA_023399635.1 Pseudomonadota bacterium | reverse complement strand
GGACCAATGGCGCCGGCAATGGCAGCACCGGCCAACATCGAACGTCTGGTCAAACTGAACTGGGTCATCGTCTTTTCTCCTGGACTGAGGGGCGGAGCCATCCCCGTCTCTCTGACGATGAAGCTAGTCGATCCGCAAAAGTGATCTTTGATCCGGAACAACTATTGGCACTCTTTTTTGCTTGCGGAATGACAAAGAAAGACGAGGCCGCGGCGACTAGGCAGAGGATCAATAATAGGAGAACTGCAAATGACCTTTGACGCGGTACAACAAAAGAGAAAAGGCGGTATCCCGCGAGGGCTGTCGCAGACTGCGCCGGTGCTTTTCTCTTATGGCTTTCGTCCGTTCTTCCTCGGCGCAGCCATCTGGGCGATCGTCGCAATGCTTCTCTGGCTCTTGAGCCTTGCCGGAGTGGTCGAGATTGCAACAGACTATGGGCCGGCGCACTGGCACGCGCATGAAATGCTGTTCGGATACTCTTCGGCCGTGCTTGCCGGCTTCCTGCTGACCGCCGTTCCAAACTGGACCGGGCGGCTTCCGGTATCGGGTTGGCCGCTGTTTTTTCTCTTTTCGGTGTGGTTCGCGGGGCGTCTGGTCTTTCTGGCGCCCGGCCTGGTCGGTGCAGAAGTTGCGGCCGCGGTCGATAGTCTTTTCCTTCCCGCGCTTCTTGTCATCTGCGTGCGGGAGGTGTTGGCTGGTCGCAAATGGAAGGACCTGAAGGTGGTTAGCGGGCTGGCAGCCCTTTCCGTCGGCAATACCCTCTTTCATCTGCAGGTGCTGCTGGAAGGACATCCGGAGCTTGCGATCAAGCTCGCAATTTCTGCCTATGTGGTGCTGGTCACCATCATCGGCGGGCGGATCATTCCGAGCTTCACGCGCAACTGGATCAACAAGAGCGGACGAACCGATTTTCCGGCCCCTTACGGCCACCTGGACAGTGTGGCTATTCTGCTGGGGATCTCAGCCCTCGCAGCATGGGTTCTTCTTCCCGAGGGGCCCGTCGTTGCAACGCTCGCAGCAGTAGCCTTTCTCCTGCATCTGGTGCGGCTGATGCGCTGGAGGGGCTGGACGACCCTGTCGGAGCACCTGGTCACGGTGCTGCATGTCGCTTATTTGTTCGTGCCGCTCGGCTTCCTCGCAATTGCAATGGCGTCGCTCGAGATCGTATCCCCCATGGCAGCGCTGCATGTGCTGACCGTAGGGACCGTTGCTTCAATGATGCTTGCGGTGATGACGCGGGCGACGCGTGGACACACCGGCCGGGTGCTGACAGCCTCCCGGACCACGTCGGCCATCTATCTGGCGATCGTTCTGGCTGCGGTACTGCGCCCCGCGGCAGATCTTTTTCCCGATCAGGCGCAGGTACTCTACGGCCTGTCCGGTCTTGCCTGGCTCGCTGCCTTTGGGCTGTACCTGGTTGAATACGGCCCGATGCTGACCAGGATACGGAGAAAGGTCGAATGAACTGACAGCTGTCACTCTGGAATCATGCGAAAGGCCGCCCGACGGGGCGGCTTTTTTGTGTAGCGAATGCTATCCCTATTCGGACATCATCTCCGGCTGCCATCGCGGCTCGTGCGTCAACCTCACGTCGACGGACGTGACCCCCGCCACCGTCGCGCTGGCATGGCGAACTGCATCCACGAGAAACCCTGCCGCAGGGCAGCCGATGGTGGTCGTCGTCATGATGATGTGCACTGCCCCCGCATCCGTTGCTTCGATCGTGTAGATCAGGCCAAGGCTGACAACATCGCGGCCGAGCTCAGGGTCTATGACATCCTTCAACCCCGCTTTGATGTGGTCGACCAGTGCCGAACTCTCCATGCTCATGGCGATGGCGCTTTCGAGCCGACACGGATCATGATGCGGTAGGTGGTCCCGGTGGCATCGAAATTACCGACCCACTGGTGCCCCCGTTTGGTGAGCTCGGGATAAAGGAAGACCGGTTCGCGCGACAGAACCGCGAAGATGACCTCGCCGGGATCCATCCGCTCCGCTTGCGCCAGCAATTCCACCATGGGTTCGGGCGGATCGAGGTCGGTCAGATCGAGGTCGACCGAAGGATCCGGCCACAGATCGGGGGACGCAGCGTCAGGGGAGACGTCGACCGCAGTAACGTCCTGCTTGGGCACGAAACGAACCTCGAACTCGCCGCCGGAAAGCTCCTCCAGCTCGTAGCCGAAGCCACGCCGGTCCATGACGGAAAACAAGGGCTGCGGGCGGAACGGTGCGAGCAGCTTCAGCCCCTGTCCCGGCTTGAGATCCTCCACCGCGCTCATGATCGCCTGGAAGGGTTCGCCCCCTGAGCGCAGGATCGGCCGGACGTCCAGTGTCTTGAAGTCTGTCATGGATGTGAGCTCCTTTCAAGCGAGCCAGGCAGAAAGAGGGGCGGTGGTCGTTTGGCCTCCAGCTCGTCCTGTCCTGCGCGAACATAGAACAGGTGACGGGTCCGGGCGAGTTCGACGGCGAGGCCTATAGCTGCGATCGTCTGCGCCAGGGCCGCTACCTGGAAGACGGCGGTCGCGCCGAGCAACAAAGCCACCACCGCCGCAGCGACCGCCAAGACATAAAGATAGAACCAGGCTGAACCTCTGCTTTCGCAGACGAGCTCCTGCACCTTGGGAACGGGTCTGCGCCCAAGAACGGGACCATAGCACTCCAGCCAGGTCATGAAGGCGACGATCTTGTAGAGCTGACCGAGCCCGAGGAGGGAGAGCCAGCCAAAGCTGATCAGATAAAGCAGGGCGCCGATTCGATCCTCAAGCTGACCCGTCAGCAACAGGAACAGGGACAGCAGGATGGCAAGCATCAGGAAAGCAACCGCCACGGCACTGGTCATGCTGTTGAGTTCCAGCGCCTTGCGCTTGCGCATGCGGTAGATGGTCACGACGTCGTAGCCGAAGAGCAGACCGGCTCCGGCGGCTAGCAGGATCGGCAGATACATCGATGCTGCTGCATCATCCTCGACGGCCAGCGCGAGTACGATCACCCCGGCAGCCGCAATGCTGAGAGCGACAAGGGCGAAAACCGCGCGGGTCGTTCGACGCTCCATCTCCGGGGAAAGCAGGAACATTGTCAGCAGCCGGTAGCTCACACCAAAGGCACTGACACTCATCCAGCCGACGAGGCCGAAAAAGGCGTGCGGCGAAATCCCGTCCGGCAGGAGTGTGTGGAATTGCTCGATATCCACCAAGCCCGAGAGTTCGAGAGCGAAGGCGAAGCCGAGAAGCGCCGTCGCGACAAGCGACAGAAGCCCAAGACCGACAAATCTTGCAGACAACGACATCGTCTCTGCCCGCAACAGAGTGCCGCCGATCATGGCAGTGATC